>CAYQOQ010000016.1:0-47977 GCA_964419175.1 uncultured Occallatibacter sp.
CACATGCTCAACCAGACGGAGATGGACATCCTGACCCGCTGGCGGCGCATGTCGGGCCGGCGCGCGCTTTGGCTGCCAGGCACAGACCACGCCGGTATCGCCACGCAGATGATGGTGGAGCGGCAGTTGACCGCCGAGGGCTCCAGCCGCCAGCAGCTTGGCCGCGAAGCCTTTGTGGAGCGCGTGTGGGAGTGGCGGCGTCACTATGGCGGAGCGATTCTGGATCAGATGAAGCGCCTCGGCGCCTCGGTCGATTGGCAGCGCGAATACTTCACGATGGACGAACACCTGTCGGTTGCAGTGCGCGAGGCCTTCGTCCGCCTCTACGAGCAGGGGCTCATCTATCGCGGCGCGTACATCGTGAACTGGTGTCCGCGGTGCCAGACGGCCATCAGCGACCTGGAAGTGGTCTACGACGAGCACAAGGGGCATCTGTGGGAGATTCGGTACCCGGTTATCGGCAACGATGGCAAAGACACCGGCGAGTTTCTGACCGTGGCGACCACGCGGCCTGAGACGATGCTGGGCGACGTTGCCGTTGCTGTTCATCCCGACGACGAACGCTACCTGCATCTGCACGGCAAGAAGCTGCGCCTGCCTCTGGTAGGCCGCGAGATTCCGGTCATCCTGGACGAGTGGGTTAGCCGCGACTTCGGCACCGGCGCGGTGAAGGTGACGCCCGCGCACGACCCCAACGATTTCTCCATCGGCGAGCGGCACCATCTGCCTTCGATCAACATCATGGACGACACGGGCCACATCAACGCCGAGGGCGGCGCCTACGCAGGCCTGGACCGCTACGTTGCGCGCAAGAAGATTGTGGCCGATCTCGAAGAGCAGGGGCTGCTCGGAGCAGTGAAGGACTACACCAACAACGTAGGCCACTGCGACCGCTGCAAGACGGTTGTGGAGCCGCGGCTTTCGACGCAATGGTTCGTCAAGATTCAGCCGTTGGCCGAGAAGGCCATCGCCGCCGTCAAGCCGGATGCGAACGGTGAAAAAGCGATCCGCTTCACGCCGGAACAGTACGAGAAGACCTATCTGAACTGGATGGAGAACATCCACGACTGGTGCATCTCGCGACAGCTCTGGTGGGGCCATCGCATTCCCGCATGGCATTGCGGCGTCTGCCACAAGATCACCGTCGATCGCGTCGACCCAACGAAGTGCGCGCACTGCGGGTCGGAAAATATTACGCAGGAAACCGATGTGCTGGACACATGGTTCTCCTCGGGGCTGCTGCCGGTTTCGGTCTTCGGCTGGCCAAACATTACGCCGGAGACGCGCGCCGATTTCGACAGCTTTTATCCGACGAGTGTGCTGGTCACGGGCTTCGACATTTTGTTCTTCTGGGTCGCGCGCATGATCATGCTGGGCTGCTGGTTTGCGGGTGACGTTCCTATGCCCGACGGCAGCAAGCGTTCACTTGCGGATTCGGTGCCGTTCAAAGAGGTATATATCCACGCGCTGGTGCGCGACGCTAACCGCGAAAAAATGTCGAAGACCAAGGGCAACGTAATCGACCCGATCGAGATTGTGAAGCAGTACGGGACCGATGCGGTGCGCTTTACGTTGGCCTCGATGGCTTCGCCCGGCACAGACATCGCCTTCAACGTGGCGCGCACGGAAGGCTATCGCGCCTTCGCCAACAAGATTTGGAACGCGGCGCGGTTCATCTTCATGAATATGGAGAGAGCGAAAGAGGTCGGCATTCAGGTGACCTCGAATTCGTTTGCGAGCGCGCCGAACCTGTCGAACACATCACCAATTGAAGAGCTTTGGATCGTGTCGCGGCTCAATAGAACCGTGCATGACGTCAATTTGGCGCTTGAAAAATATCGCTACGATGATGCGGCGAACTTTGTTTATCAGTTCTTCTGGGGAGAATTTTGCGATTGGTATCTCGAAATCGTTAAACTACGCCTCGATTTCAGTGATGCTTCCGATAGGAACGTAGCGGGTGCAGCACTTGCGACATTGTTGTATGTCTTTGAAAGCTCCTTGCGTATGCTTTCTCCGTTCATGCCATTTATTACGGAAGAGATTTGGCATGCGTTGTACGACGGACATCCGCCAAGGAGGTCCATTGCGCTCACGAGCTATCCGCAATATGAGCCCCACGACGTATTCTCTCAGCTCAAGTTCGACAGTGCCGAGATTGCGATGGATCATGTTCAATTGGCTATGGAACGTCTAAGAGAAGCAATCGTTGCACTGCGCTCTAGCCGAAAGGATCTTGGCGTAGATGAGAAGGTATTCGTAAACGCGAAAATCGCCTCCGGAAAATCAGGCGTTCTGCGCAAGAATCTTGAGATCATTTCGAATTCAGACATCATAAAGAAGCTCGCCAAGATCAATGAGATTGAGGTCGTGTTCTTCTCCGATCGCGATGCGGGCGGAAGATACGCGCACCTGCCCTGGCAGTCTTTTGGAAAAATCGACGTGTTCGTCGAATTTGAAAAGCACATCGACGTTCCCGCCGAGCGCGAGCGGTTGACCAGGGATATTGCCAAGTATGAGAAAGGTCTGGCTGCCGCAGAACGGCAACTGGGCAACGAGAGCTTTCTGGCCAAAGCACCGGCGCAGGTGGTCGAGGGGTTGAAGAAACAGGAATCCGAAACTCGGCTGTTACTGGAAAAAGCGCGCGCCGCCCTTGAGGCGCTGCCACCGCAATAACCGTTTATAGGAATATTCTGGCTTATGTACGGTGACTAGGAGAGAAATATGAAGGCTACATTGAAGGCATCAATCATTGCTCTGGGATGTTTTCTTTGGTTGCCATCCCTTTATTGCCAGGTGAATATGCAACGTTGGTGCGCTGAAAAGGTGGCGAAGGACATGGAGGCTACCCGAAAGGAAAATCCGGCTATTTTTGCCACTATCAGTAAATATTTCTTTGAGTGGAGTAAGAGTCGCCAAGCATGTGTCACAGTAATTCAGTACCGAGCAAAAAGGGATGGCAACCCAATGATTCAAATCCTCGCTATGAATGAAGTTACTCAGCAGCCGATGGAAGCCTACAAGAATATATTCCTCGTGCCTGAAAGCGACGAAAAGCAAATCGAGGACGCAACCAACTTTCTTTTCGAGAAGTACGCGCATTAGAGGAAGAGGCGGATTGGGGCCTTACAGGAAACTGACCGAATGGATTGGAAGAGCAGCCGCATCGACGCATTGTTGGAGCACGCCCTGGTGGAAGATCGGGCCGTGTTCGACTCCACTACCAACCTGACCATCGACCCTGCGTTGCACGCCTCAGCGGCCATCATCGCCCGCCAGGAGATGGTGGTGGCCGGCCTGGGCGCGGTGCCGCACTTCTTTGAGGTCTTTGCGCGGCTCGACCCGCGTCCGCCGGCGCAGACCCGCTTTGAAGTCGTGAGCCATCCGGAGATCTTCGACGGCGTGCGCGTCCACTCGGGCCAGGTGCTGGCCGTCATCCGCCACAATGCCCGCGTGTTGCTGAGCTGCGAGCGCGTCATCCTGAATCTCTTGCAGCACCTCAGCGGCATCGCCACGACGACGCGCCGATATGCCGATGCAATCGAAGGTACGCATGCCCGCGTGCTGGATACGCGCAAAACCATCCCCGGGCTGAGGGTGCTGGAAAAATACGCGGTCATGTGCGGTGGAGGAACAAATCACCGCATCGACCTGGCTTCCGGAATCCTGATCAAGAACAACCACATCTCACTCGGCGGAGGGTTGCCCGCAGTTTTGACGCGCGCTCTGGAGCGGCGCAGGAAGGGCCAGCGCGTGCAGGTGGAAGTGCGCACCGCGCTGGAACTCGAAGAAGCCCTCACGTATGGAGCCGAAGCTATCCTGCTCGACAACATGACGCCGAAGGAAGTGAAACACGCTGTCGCCCGTATCCGGAAAGAGACCGAGGGACAGACCGAAAGATGGATACCTACCGAAGCCAGTGGTGGCATCGTGCTTGAGAATATCCGCGCCTATGCTGAAACCGGCGTGGACTTTATCAGCGTGGGCGCACTCACGCACTCGGCCAAAGCCGCCGACATCTCCATGTCGATCACGGCGGAGTGAACGAGCCAATGTTCGACCTGGCCGCGCTCGACTCCGCACTCGCTGACACGATCTTTGCCGGCAAGCTCCATTTCTCCGCACTCACCGATTCAACCAACAACGACGCACTTAACGCCGCGCGTAGCGGTGCGCCGCACGGCTCCGTTTACTTTGCCGACGAGCAGACCGCCGGCCGGGGCCGTGGCGACCACGCCTGGCACTCGGCCGCCGGCGAAGGGCTTTATGTAAGCGTCCTGCTTCGCCCGCGGATCGCTGCCGCACGCCTGCGCCTGCTTCCACTCGCCACCGGGCTTGCCGCTGCCTATGCAATCCACGCAAGTTCTGGACTGGCTGTCGATCTGCGCTGGCCTAACGACCTACTCATTGGCCCGCGCAAGATATGCGGCATCCTGGTGGAAGCTCACACTGAGGGCGGTGCGGTTGCGTATGCCGTTGCGGGCATCGGCATCAACGTGCACCAGCGCGGCTTCGATCCGAGTCTCAGCACTCCGGCAACTTCGCTCGACATGGAAACCGGCCGCACGACTTCCCGGCAAGCACTGCTCGTCTCCCTGCTAAAATCACTGGAGCAAGAGACGCTTGCGCTCGCCGATGCGGCTGCGGAAGAAACGGTTCCCGCGCGCGTCGAGTTGGCTTCCACATGGGTCCGCGGGCGTAAGGTTGAAGTGCATGGACCGCAGGCCTGCACCGGCGTCACGGCGGGATTGGACAAGCACGGATTCCTGCTGGTCCGCACCGATGCCGGAATGGTGACTGTGCAAACAGGCGGCATTCGCGCCGCGGAAAACGAACTGAGAGACGTGGACTAAAACAATGCTACTAGCTCTCGATGTCGGCAATACCAATACGGTGCTGGGGCTCTATGATCTGGAAGGTGAAAAGCCCGAACTGGCCGCGCACTGGCGCGTCACCACCCACCGCACGCAGACCGTAGACGAGTACGGTGTCTTCTTCGTGAATCTCTTCGAGATGCACGGCATGGCTCCGAGCCAGGTGACGCACATCATCATCGCCTCGGTGGTGCCGCCGGTTGACTCGACGCTGCGCCAGGTGTGCGAAAGCTATTTTCACATCGAGCCGATGTTTGTGGAACCGGGCATCAAGACCGGCATGCCGATGCTGATCGACAACCCCACGGAGTTGGGCGCGGATCGCCTTGCCGACTCGATTGCTGCTTTCGAACTATATGGCGGCCCGTGCGTCGTGGTCGACTTCGGCACGGCCACCAAGTTTGAAGTAATCTCGGCGCGCGGCGAGTACATGGGCGGCGCCATCGCTCCCGGCCTCGGCCTGAGCGCCGATGCGCTGTTCAACCGCGCCGCACGGCTCAGCCGCGTCGACATCAAACGCCCAGCCAAGGTCATCGGCACCAACACGGTCGGCCACCTGCAGAGCGGCCTCTACTTCGGGTACATCGGCCTGGTAGACGGCATCCTCGAACGCATCATCACAGAGCTAGGCGAGCAGCCGCGCATCGTCGCGACCGGCGGCCTGGCCGGCATGATCGCCGAGGATTCGCGCTACATTCACGAGATCAATGAATGGCTGACGCTCGAGGGCCTGCGCATCTTGTTCGAGCGCAATCGCCCGGGACATACAAACGGGCGCCCACGCAGCCGGCCCCGCTGAGGCGCGTGTGCTGAATTATTACAACTACTTTACCGAGATCGAAGAGCGCTTTCAGAAGCGGCGAGGATCGCTGCTGCTGCTCTCGACGCTGGACTGGGCGCTGATTGAAACCTGGCGCGAAGCCGGCATTCCGCTGGAGGCTGCGTTGCGTGGCATCGACGCGGCGTTCGACAAATACGAGGCGCGGCAGAAGCGTGGGCGCATGCGGCGCATCAACGGGCTTGCCTGGTGCGCGCAGGCGGTGATGGACGCAGCCGTCGAGTTGAACGAAGCCTCGGCAGGCACGGCTTCGCCCGCAACCGAGCCGAGCGAATCAGGCTTTGAGCATGAGCGCATCGCGGCGCATCTTGAATCGGCGGCAACCGCCCTTGATGCTGCGACTGTAGCACCGGAACCTTGCGCTGCGACCGCGGCGCGGCTGCGCGAACTGGCGGCCGAAGTGCGCGCATCAACGGCGGAAAATGCGCACGTCGATCTGGAAACGTTAGAACGCTCGCTCACCGTGCTGGAAGAAAAACTGTTTGCCGCACTGACTGCCGCTGCGCCGGAAGAGTTGCTGGTCGGGCTCAAAGAGCACGCGGCTCGCGAACTCGCACCTTACCGAAGCCGCATGGGCGTTGTGCAACTGCGCCAGGTGGAACATCAGTTTGTGCAGAAGCAGTTGCTGGTGCACTACAACCTGCCGCGACTCAGCCTGTTCTACATGAGCCAACAGTGAAACAGCGCCGGGCACAATCCGCAGGGCGCAATCGTGTCGAGACGCGAGTCGAACAGCCTCGCTCCGCACCATCGCGGATCGTCGAAATTGAAAAGCCAATTTACGGCGGTGCGTTCCTGGCCCGCGTTGAAGGCAAGGCCGTCTTTGTGCCGCTCACGTTGCCGGGCGAACAAGCTCGCGTGCGGATCACCGAAGACAAGCGCGGCTACGCAAGTGCCGAAGCTGACGAGATTGTCACCGCTGCTGCCGAACGCATTGTGCCTGCGTGCCGTCACTTTGGCGCGTGCGGCGGATGCCACTATCAGCACGCCGGATACGCAACTCAACTTGCCTTTAAGCAAGCGATCTTGCGCGAGACGCTGGAGCGTGGCGGCGTGCGAGTGACGGATGAGATCGCAGTGATTGGCGCACCCACGGAGTCGCAATCGTGGGCCTATCGCAATCGCATCCGCCTCGCTTTTGACGCCGCTGGAAATCCCGGCTATCGAGGACGCCGCTCTCATGCGGTGATTCCGATTGCCGAGTGTCCCATCGCAGCGCCGTTGCTCGTCGAAGCCGCGCAGCGTTTTGCTGAAACGGCCAAGCAGTTTTCGCCCGCGCTACGCCCCACGGAGATTTCGCTTTTCAGCAATGCAGACGAAACATCGCTCCTAGCCAGCGTTTTTACGGCCGGCGTCGCAAAGAACAGCGTCAACAGTTTTGATGATTTTGCGCGCGCGCTGGCCGAGCAAATTCCCGCACTCAAAGGCATGGAGCTTATTGCCGAAGAACACCCCGGAGAACGGCGTGCGCAGACCTCTTCGCGAACCATCGCGCAATGGGGCGAGGCTTCACTCGTTTATCGGGCCGCCGGCTTCGACTATCGCGTAGATCACGGCGCATTCTTCCAGGTGAACCGCTGGCTGGTTGATGCGCTTGTCGATCGAGTCACGGGCGGACAGCAGGGCGCGCTCGCGTGGGATCTGTTTGCCGGCGTCGGACTCTTTGCGCACCGACTCGCGGAGAGCTTCGCGCGCGTGGTCGCCGTCGAGTCTGCTCCTTCAGCGACAGCGGCGCTCCAGGAGAACCTGCAAGGCACAACCGGCTCCGCAGTTCGCGCCGCAACCCTCGACTTTCTGCGCCGCGCTCCCAAGTCCGATCGCCCCGATCTCATCGTGGTTGACCCCCCGCGCACCGGCCTCGGCGCGGAGATCACAACGCTGCTGGCAGGCATCGCCGCGCCCGCGCTGACGTATGTCTCCTGCGATCCCGCGACCCTGGCCCGCGACCTGCGCGCGCTTATCGCCTCAGGCTACGCAATCGAATCTCTCGCGCTTGCCGACCTTTTTCCGCACACCTTCCACCTGGAGACAGTGGTCCAACTGCGCCGCTCCTGATAGGCTTGAACCCCATAGATCCTTTTATTTTTTAGGGCAATGGAAATTGAATCCCCCACCTCCGGGCAGCCTGCTGCCGGCTTGAGTGCCGTGCCTTTGTTCCATGCTGCGTGGCTGTTCGCAGTTGGAGTCGACGTCACGCAATGGCTTTGGCTGCGGCCCAGCCTGGTGCTGGTTGCGATGGGTCTGGTCGCTGTAGCCTGCGGCGTGGCGGCCCTGCGCGCCCAGCGAATGATTTGGTTGCCATTGGCAGTGCTGTGGTGCCTGGTGGGCACGTGGTGCGCTCTGATGGAGCAGCAACCGGCGCCCGCGCCTGCACTGGCATCACTTTCCGACGGGCTTCTGCGCACTGTGGAAGGAACCGTCATCGATGCCGGAGCAGTGCGTGTCGAGACGGAGCAGAATCTGAACGAAGACGAGCACGCCGCCGCCGCTCCAGTTCCCGCGCAACAACCGACACAGCGCATCGACCTCCGCGTCTCCAGTCTCGAAACAGTCTCCGACACCGAGGATGCGCAGAGCTCTGTCACAGGCGGCGTTCGGCTCACCGTGCGCTGGCCGCAAGACGCAGCAAGCCACGCTGCTGCGCAGGGCTTTCAATGCGGCGACCGAGTCCGCGCAGTTGCGCGCCTCCTGCAGCCTGAAACTTATCACGATCCCGGCGTCTGGAGCCGCGAGGATTATCTCCTCGATCAAGGCGTCACGTCCACGGCCACTGTCAGCATCGAACGCGTGGAACGTCTCGGACAGAGTGGGAGCGCCGGGACATTGCTGGCGTGCCGCGTGAGCGGTTTGCAGCATGCAACCGCTGCGCGCCTGATGGCCCTGCCCGCGGCCATGCACCGCATTCCCGCGCCGCTGCGCCTGACACAGGAAGACGCCGTCATGCTGGCCGCCATGGTCGCCGGCGACCGCACCTACCTCACGCATTCTCTGCGCGCCGGCTTTGAGCGCACGGGCTCCTTTCACATGCTGGTTGTCTCTGGCTTTCATTTGGCCATTGTGGCGGGATTCATCTTCTGGATCGCGCGCCGCCTGCGGCTGCCCCGCGTTCCGGCCACCTTCGTCACGATTGCCGCGTCCTTTGCCTACGCGCTCTTCACAGGCTTTGCAACGCCGGTGCAGCGCTCGCTCTGGATGGTCACTCTCTACCTGCTCGGCCGTCTTGTCTATCGCGAACGCAGTGCCATGAACACCATTGGCTTTGCCTCGCTGTGCCTGCTCGTTGCCAGTCCGCGCAGCCTCTTCGACTCGAGCCTGCAAATGACGCTGCTTGCGGTCGTCGCCATTGCCGGCGTCGCCGCACCGCTGCTTCAGGCCACCGTTCATCCCTATCTGAATGCCACGCGCGATCTGCGCCTGAGCGCAATCGACGCGAAACTTTCCCCACGGATGGCGCAGTTTCGCGAACTACTAAGGATGGCTGCCACGAGCCTTCAGGAGACCGGGCACGGCCGCATTGCCTGGCGGATCTTCCCCTGGACCGTGCGCTTTTTTCTCCGCATTATCGAGTTGCTCGTCGTCTCCTGCATCGTCGAACTGGCAATGACGCTGCCCATGGCCATCTACTTTCACCGCATCACGATCTTTGCTCTGCCGGTGAATTTATTTATTCTGCCGCTGCTTACGATTCTGATGCCGGCTGCGCTTGTGACACTGGTGCTGCTGGTCACGTGGCCGTCCGCCGCCGTGATTCCAGCGATGATTGTCGCGGTGATTCTTCATCTTGGTGTTGGGCTTGTGCATCTGTTCGGTTCGCTTGCCTTTGGAGATTTCCGCATTCCCACGCCACTCCTTTGGCAATCGGCAGCGTTCTGCGCGCTGCTGGCCGCGGCCATCCTGCTTGCGCACCTCAGCGTAGCCAGCGGCAGCCGTTGGCAGCGGCGCCTAGCCTGGGCCGCTCTGCTGCTGGCCGCCATCGCCGCAGTGGCGCCACGTCCGATCGAGCACCCACGCAACGCGCTGCTGGTTGAGGCCATCGATGTGGGCCAGGGTGATTCGCTGCTGCTGATTACTCCCGACGGCAAGGCCGTGCTCGTGGATGGCGGCGGCTTTGGCGGCGGACCGCGTGAGGCTCCGCAGGAATTCGACATCGGCGAGGAGGTTGTTTCTCCCGCGCTGTGGGCGCGCGGCATTCGCCATCTGGACGCGGTGGCCCTGAGCCACGCACACTCCGACCACATGGGCGGCCTGCCCGCCATTCTGCGCAACTTCCATCCCGATGAATTGTGGGTAGGCAACAACCCGCCCGGCGACGCCTACGGTGCATTGCTCAACGAGGCTGCGGGACTGCATATACGCGTTCGCACTCTTCGCGGTGGCGATGCATTTTCCTTTGGCAGCACGCAGGTTGGCGTGCTTGCACCCCTGCCGAACTACCAGCCCGGCGACACACCCGCCAACAATGACTCGCTCGTATTGCACGTTGCCTACGGAACGACTTCAGTGCTTTTGGAGGGCGATGCCGAAGCACCTGTTGAAGACGGCATGCTGGCCGAACAGGGTATTGAGAGTACGCTGCTCAAGGTTGGCCATCACGGCAGCATCACGTCGAGCCGGCCTGAGTTTATGGCACGCGTGGCTCCGCAGTGGGCCGTCATCTCCTGCGGACTGCGCAACCGCTACGGGCATCCCCGCCAGGAGATTCTGAGCGAGTTGCAGTCCGCGCACGTCCGCACCTTCCGCACGGACATCGACGGGGCGTCCTGCTTCCTGCTCGACGGAAAGACCGCTGTTGCGGACCCAACCTGCGGCTGGCGGCAAGCGCCGTGAGATCAGCCTGATCGCGGAGTCGCTTCCAGGCAGGCTCAGGCTTGAACAGTGAGTGAGAGCGCAGATAGGAATGAAAATGCCGGCCATCGCGTTGAGCGATGGCCGGCCTTTGTTGTTTTGGGTTGAACTGCGTTTGTTCTAGAAGGTGATCCTCAGTGATCCTTGCAGTGAACGGCCACCACCGATGCCATTCACAGAGCCCGAACCGCTGCCGAGGGTGCTCGTGATCTGGCCGAAATTCGAGGCGGTAATGATGTTGCCGCTGCCGGAATTGGGGAGGTTGAATTGAGGCGTATTGCTGAGTTGCACCGCATCGATGCGCACTTCAGTTGCCAATTCACGATAAATGGTGAACTTCTTGGCGAGAGAGAAGTTGTCCTGCAGATAGCCAGGTCCACGGAACTGGTTTCTGCCGGTATTACCCAAGCCTGGGGCCGGGCATGGCGTGGTGGAACCGGGGCAACCGGAGGGCTGCGAGAAGACACTGGGGTCGAGCCATTGCTTGCCAGACCCAATGTTGTGAAGGACCTTGAGACTGCCGGTGATGTTGGCAGTCTGTGCTGTTCCCGGCGTATTCAGCGTGCTGCCATTGGCATACACGCTAAATGGCAAGCCGGAGACCATGGAGAGCACACCGGTGAGACGCCATCCTCCAAGGAGAGTATCGCCGATGCCCGAGTTGAAGTATCTGTGGCCGCGACCGGCAGGCAACTCGTAGTTGAAGCTCTGCTCAAAGTTCTTGGCGCGGTCGAAGTCCGCCGGAGCGTAGTTTCTACGCGTGTTGATGAAGAACATCAAGCTGCCGTTATCATCTCCGCCGGTTGCATAGTTGAGTGCCTTACCCCATGTAAATGCAGAGTTGAAAGAAAGGCCGTTGGAAAGGCGCTTTGTGAGTTGGACCTGCAGCGAATTGTAGTTTGAGGAATCGCCGAGGAAGTACTCGTTTGTAGCTGCTGTGCGGCCGAAGGTGACGTTTCCGCTTGCGTCCTTGTTTTCAGGAAGGGAGTTGTTGCCGCCACCGTAGTAGCTGGGTAGGTTGATGTTCTGCGACACATTCATGCGCGAGCCGTGATTGCCGACATAGGCGATCTGGAGCGAGTAACTAGCGCCGATAGCCTGCTGCACAGCGAAATTCCAAGCCATTGCGTAGGGATTTCTGAAGGTGGGCGGAATGTAGGTGTAGACCTGGCTGATGAGCGCGGGAGTGCTGGCGGCAATAATTCCGCTGGAAGGAATGGTAACCGCGACCGGCGCCGGGAAGCCTGCCTGGAAGGTAGCTACCGTTACGCCGTCAGAGAGCACGGCGGGAGTGAAGGACGAGCCGCCAGTTGGCTGATAGCTGTTGTTGGCACGGATGGGGTAGTTGTACGCGTAGGTGTTATCGGTGAACGGTATATAGCTCATACCGAAGCCGGCGCGCAAGACCGTATCGTTGGTGAGGCGGTAGGAGAGGCCAGTACGCGGTGCAAAGTACTTGTAGTCGGTTTGTATGCCCAAGTTCGATGGATTGCTGCCGAGCCCTGCCAGAACCAATGTGTTGTTAGCAGGATTGTAGTTGGAGAAGCCACCGGCGATTCTTGGCGTGGCAGGCGGGTAAAAATCCCAGCGAACGCCGTAGTCAAGCGTCATTTTCGGCGTTGCCTGCCACTTGTCTCCCGCAAAAGCGAAGAACCACCACTGGCGGTAGCACGGGAAGAAGGTGTTGAGGTCGCGACCTGTTTGGCTGGGCTGATCGAACAGGAAGCTGGCGACGTTGTTTGCGATGTTGGTCTTGGCGCCGGTCGAGGAGGACTGAACGTCAGAGAAGGTAAATTGGCCGCGCGGGCTGAAGGTCTGGTCCTGCAACAAGTCGTCGCGGATACGGCGCACGTCGGCACCCCACTTGATAGTGTGGTTGCCGATGATCCTGGTCCAGGTATTGACCATATCGATATTCGCTTCCGCCCTGATCCACGGAAGTGAATTGACGTAGCCGACCATGGGGGTGGTGCCAAAGCCGCCGCCGAGGACAATGCCGACTTGACCACTGGTGAATGATTGTCCCGAGATGTTGACGCCAGGAACGCCGAGTGTCGTGGCGTCATTGGTTCCGAAGTCACTGGGCGTGGCGGAATTGCGCAGATGGGCCACGCCAATGCGGGCTTCAGTGAAGAACCGGGGCGAGAAGACGTGATCGAAGTTGCCGCCGGTGTTATAGGTGGTTGACGTGCCGGTGGCTTCGAATGCGCCGTTTGCAGGACCGCCCAGGGACGAACCGAAGGCCGGAGCCTGGAAGACGTTGGTGCGCTGGAAGCTGTAACGGCCGCTCAGATGGTTCTTCTCCGTGGGCGTGTAATCAGCCTTGATGTCGAAGCTGTTGGCCTTTTTGCTGAAGGGGAGATTGCTTGTGTAGTTGTTGGCTGGATTCGAAAGCGGCTTGGTTGAGTCCAGCTTCCCGTACTTGGCCGCAGCGGCGTTGATGCCCTGGAGAATGGCAAGCGAAACCGGATTGATCCGGTTGACGGGAATCATGTTGTTGGCGAAAGGAGTACGCGGATGCGCGGCAGTACCGTCGCCGGTGGCAGGGTCATAGATTTGCCCGGTAGTGCCCACCAGCGCGCCGCTCAAATCGACAAAGCCCGAACCGTTATTCGTGTACCAGCGGGCATCGGGGATCGTGTAGGTGCCCCCTAGCATTTCGCTGTCTACGGTGCGCAGAAAGTCACCGAAGATAAACAGCTTGTCTTTCTTGATAGGTCCACCGGCGCTGCCTCCGAAATAGTTGTAGGACAGATGGCCGAGCGGGCCGCCGAAGTAGGAGCGGGCGTTGACGTAGTTGTTCTGGATAAACTCAAAGGCCGAACCGTGGAATTGATTAGTGCCGGACTTGAGCGTCACATTGGTGATGGCGCCGACGGAACGGCCCAGTTCGGGTTCATAGTTATTGGTCGAGACGTCGACGGACTGAATGGCCTCAGCGGGCGGAATGAGGATCTGCAGAAGGCCGGTGCGCTCGTCGTCGTCAATGCCTTCAATCTGATAGAGGTTGCTGACGCGCGGCATGCCGTTGGCTTGAGTCTGTAGAGAGTTCTGTGCGTTGAAGAACTGCGAGTGCTGGAAGGTTGCAGGGCTGGTGCCGGGAACCAGATTGAGCAGCGACTGGAAGTTGCGACCGGTGGTGAGCGGCAATTCCATTACGCTGACCGATTCAATCTTGGTGCTGATGTCGGCGCGATCGGTCTGTAGCACCGGAGGCGCCGTGGTAACAACCACAGTCTCAGACACGTTGCCAGGTTGCATGGTGAAATCGACACGTGGCGAGGCATTACTGAGCACGTTGATGTTCTGCTGCTGCGTCTTCTTGAATCCCTTTGCGTCGACAATGATGGTGTAGATGCCGGGCTGCATATTGGGGAAAGTGTAGTTGCCGCTCCCGTTCGTTTCCGACACGGAAGTCCCGCCGGTGGATGTCAGTGTCGCTGTTACCTGTGCATTGGCAATGGCTGCGCCGGTGGTGTCAGTCACCGTGCCGAGCAGCGTGCCGTTAACGGCCTGCCCCAGAAGTGCCTGGGAAAACCCAAACACAAGAAGAGCGAACATGGACCCGATAATGGGTCTCATCATTTTTTGTAGCGTCATTATGGTGCCTCCATGACTAACTCTGGTTCCTGGCTTGGGCGGCGGTTGAATGCCGTGCAGGCCCTTGGTCCAGCCCTGCGTGCGTCTTGTAACCCACGCGCAAGCTGTAGATGCTCATCCCCCAGGGAAGAGTGCGATACTCCTTCCGCTCACACGATGCCCCATCCTTGCTGTTCGTTTCTGGCGGAGATGTCGGCGTTCGGTGAGCGCAAAGAGGCTCTGAAACTCTCAAAAATCCGGCTGCGATTGCGGGGCACACTTCCCCCCTCTCGCCCACACTTACAGCAGATCGCCGGACAAATGGGATATTCAAACCGTGCGCATTCTTGCCCCAGGGATAACTCGGTGCAAGGTTGATA
The DNA here is from genome assembly GCA_964419175.1 of uncultured Occallatibacter sp. Classification (GTDB taxonomy): domain Bacteria; phylum Acidobacteriota; class Terriglobia; order Terriglobales; family Acidobacteriaceae; genus Telmatobacter. Next base: position 14,517 of record CAYQOQ010000016.1, read on the forward strand.
CAGTATGTTACAAGCCTTTTAGAGGCGGTGCGTTCATGCAAAATTAAGATAATAAGCATCTTAAAAATCTTTGCCCCGCGAAGAATTTCTGCCGCGTTTTCCCCTGCCTCCAGCCCGGAATTGGCCGTGACAACCCCGGTAACATGGGTGTATGCTACCCCCCTGATGGAGTAATCAGAGCTTTATATATGTCTACAAGCACACACCCACCGGAGCACTGGGCGCCTGTTTCCGAGGCTGACCGTGAACTGGTCTTGAAAGAGCTGGAGGCGATCCTCGTCAGCTATCACTTTCGCGGAAGCAAACGCTATCCGGCGATGCTCAAGTACGTCGTCGATGCCGCCCTCGAAGGCCGATCCGCTAATTTGAAAGAACGCACCCTGGGCGTCGAGGTCTTTGGCCGCGATCCCGATTACGACACCAGCGCCGATCCGGTGGTCCGCTTCAGCGCCAGCGAGGTGCGCAAACGGATCGCCCAGTACTATCACGAAAATGGAAATGGAAAGAGGTTGCAGATTGAACTGCCGCTTGGTTCCTACGTGCCTGAGTTCACGCTGCTGACAGGGGAATTGCCAGATCCTCTCACTCCCTTTGACAGTGAAGGACTGAACGCCTCTCGACCGCTTCAAAGAAAGCGCAGCCGTCTCAAGCTCGCGGTCGTCTTGCCTCTGGCTGCGTTGCTATTGGCCGCCTCCGTCGCCGGCATCTATGCCTACCGGAGATTCACGGCACCCAAACCCACCGTAAGCGACAAGCTGTGGGCGCCTCTGGAGAAGTCGACCGGACCAATTGTCATCGTAGTAGGAACCAGCCACAACGCCAGAAAACTGACTCCAGAAGCGGCTGAAACCAGCTTTCTGGATCACATGACCGGCCCCTATCATCACGTCTCCGTTGCAATCGCAACCGCACTCGCCAACGTTGCGGGCACTCTGCGACTGCACGGCAGCGCCTACGAAATCAAGGAAGATGCCGAGACCAGCCTGACTGACCTTCGCTCGCACCCTTTGATTCTGATCGGCGCCACAAACAATGCGTGGACGATGCGCCTGGTCAGTCCCCTGAGGTTTCATTTCATCCCTGGCCCCCTGGCTCAGATTCAGGACGCGAAGAACCCTCAGAATGAAGAATGGCTCATCGACTTTTCGAAGCCTTACTCCTCCATCACTGTCGACTATGCCATTGTGGCTCGCTTCCACGATCCGACCACCGAAGGGCCGGTGATGGTCATAGCGGGTATCGGCCCGTATGGAACAGAAGCCGCGAGCGCTTTTGTCTCCACGCCGCGCTACCTTGAACAGATTGCAACGCTGGTTCCTGCCGGCTGGGAGAACAAGAACCTTGAGATGATACTCAAGACGGATGTGATCGAAGGCAAGCCCGGACCGCCCGTCCTGGTTGCTTCCACAGTCTGGTAAATAGCGAAAGGCTGCCTAGCGCCCGCTACAGCGGTTTCGATTCTGCTCTTTACGTAAACGTAAACGCCAAGGGTCATTTTTCTCAAGGAAATGACCCCTCGCATGATCTTCAAAGGTCAGCACTTGAATCGAAACCGCTCTAACTCGCTGCCTTGTGAATCGCCAGCAGCTTTTCAAGCAGCGGTTTCAGCAACTTCAGATCCAGCGCATTCGCTCCGTCCGACTTCGCATGGGCCGGGTCGTCGTGGACCTCGAGAAACAGCCCGTCGATGCCCGCCGCCACCGCGGCCCGCGCCAGCAGCGGAATAAACTCCGGCTGCCCGCCGCTCACGCCATTGGCCGCCGAAGGCTGTTGCACCGAGTGCGTGCCGTCAAACACCACCGGCGCCATCGCACGCATCACGGCCAACGAACGGTAATCCACCACCAGCGTGTTGTAGCCGAAGCTCGCGCCACGCTCGGTGAGGAAGACCCGCTCGTTCCCCGTCGAACGCACTTTTTCGACCGTGTGCGCCATATCCCACGGCGCCACAAACTGCCCCTTCTTGATATTGATGGCGCGGCCGGTTCTGCCGGCGGCCACAAGCAGATCGGTCTGACGGCAAAGGAAAGCGGGAATCTGCAGCACGTCCGCAGCCTCGGCGGCCACTTCGCAATGACCAGGCTCGTGGACGTCGGTCAGTACCGGCAGTCCCGTCTCCCTGGCCAAACGCCCCAGAATGCGCGTGCCCTCTTTCAGGCCGGGGCCGCGAAAGCTCTTCACGCTGGTGCGGTTGGCCTTGTCGTAGCTGGCCTTGAAGATAAACGGAACGCCCAAGTCGGCCGTGATGCGCTGCAAGGCGTCCGCCATGGTGCGCACATGGGCTTCGCTCTCGATGACGCATGGGCCGGCAATCAGGAATAGCCGGCCCGTGCCCACTTGCACCGGCCCGATTTCAAACGAGTTGCTCACGAAGCCGATTTTACCCCGCCGGGCGCGACCGGCGCTGTGCTCTTACTGCGGCGCCAGTTCTTCCGCATGAGTCCGCGACCACTCCCACAACGCGCGCTCCAATGCGTGGAGCGCCGTGGGAGCCGGAAGATCACCCTGCGGCTGCACGATTCCGCACTCGGCCAGCCGCGTAAGTGTCGCATTGTATTCGGTATAAAACCGGACGTCATGACGCGCGTGGCCCAGTGCCTCGAGAGCACGAAAATCCAGCACCGCATAGCGATCCGGAAAAATCGACGCCAGAATCGCCGAAGCGATGGCAATATCTACGCCACGCAGCGCGACCAGCGCGTTCACGGCCTTCTCGACCGACGCATCCGGCGAAGCCGCCACCGCAAGGGCGGTCCGTATGTTCTCGCTGCTGTTGCCGATCAGGTAATGCACCATCCGTTCGGACTTCCAGCGGACAATCGTCTCCAGGTTGGGCAGCGTGTGTTCGCCGCTGCGAATCGCTTCTCCAGCCTGATAGGCTTCCGCTTCAAGCTGGCGCTCTCGTTCGCCTGCCTCTTCCCAATACTTATCTGCCAGTTGCTGTAGTTCTATCTCCGCGGGCTGTAACTGAAAATATGCCATGGTCTCGAATCCTCCATACAAAAACCAACAAACAGTAGACCCGGCAGATGGGGTTGTCAATAGCCTGGCTGGGTCAGCCCTGTTCGGGACAGCTTAGGCACATTTTTTCAAAGAAATAGCGTGCTGGAAGACACCTCTCGAACAGTTGCGGATGTTCAAGACGACCTCTCGGTAGACGGTTTCCAGGCGAATCCAGCCCACTCTCCAGCTCTACCAGCTCTTCGAGGAGTGAGAGAAGCCGGAGTATTTACCATTTCTTATGGTAATATGGCATTATGAATGCCATTGTGGAGATCGACAAGGCTGGCCGCATCGTCGTCCCCAAGAAACTTCGCGATGCCCTGCACCTCACTCCCGGAACCCGCCTTAAAGTCGAACGCTCCGGCGACCGGCTGATGCTGCTGCCGAGTTCCAACGAGGCACAGTTGGTCATCGAGAATGGCGTCCCGCTGATCTTTCCAGCCGACCCGTCGAGCGCTCCGACTCTCACCAATGAAATGGTGAATGAGCTCATAGCGCAAGGCCGGCTGGAGCGCGAGCACCAGTTCTACGGTCAGGGCGGAGATTCGGGCGAGGAGGCGAAGTGATCTTCCTCGACACCTCCGTGCTGATCGCAACCGCACAGGTCAGCCACGAGCGTCACACACCCAGCCGTGAACTTTGGAACCGTTGCACGGCCCAGCAAGCAGCAATCAGCACACATACGATTGCGGAAGTTTATAGCACTCTTACAGCCATGCCGCCGGCTTTGCGCCTGGCGCCGCGCAATGCCGTGCTGGCCGTCGAGACTTTTCTCAAGCGCGTAACCACGGTGACTCTCTCCACTGAAGAGTACATGGAAACTCTGCGCCGAACGGCCAGCCTGGGCCACTCCAGCGGCATGGTCTACGACGCCCTGCACCTGGCCTGCGCCCGCAAGATTGCGGCCGAAAAAATCTACACCTGGAATGTTCGCCATTTTCAATTGGTCGCGCCGGATTTGGCGGAGCGGATTGTTACGCCGTAGAAAGCGCTATAGGCATAAATATAGATATATGCTAATATGTTTTTATGCGTACCAGTCTTGACATTCCCGATCCAATCTACCGCGAGATGAGAGTCCAGGCCGCCAGCGAGGGGACGACGATGCGCGAGTTTATTTTGGATGGTGTCGCGATGAGGCTCCGGCGCGGCAACGTGGCGCCCAGACAGGGCGACCGGCCACGGTTTCCCATCATTCGATCGGAGAAACCCGGTTCCTTGAAACTGGGTGAGGAAGGTGTTTACGAGTACATTCCTTTTCCCTGACGTAAATGTCTGGCTGGCGCTGGCTCACGAGATTCACCCACATCATCCTTCAGCCATGGCCTGGGGCGAGTCGCTCGACGACGATGCGGTGCTCTATTTTTGCCGGTTCACCCAGTTAGGGTTACTGCGTCTGCTGACCAACCAAAGCGCGATGGGGCGGGATGTTCTTTCTCAGTCCCAGGCGTGGGAAGCCTTCGATGCGTTCCTTGCCGATCCTGGCAACCGGATGATGGAAGAGCCGGGCGGGATCGATCCACTGTTTCGGCAGTACACCGACCGGGATGAGGCATCCACGAAACAATGGGCGGATGGCTATCTTGCGGCGTTTGCGATGGCAGCCGGAATTCAGCTTGTCACTTTTGATCGAGCGCTGGCGGGGAAAGTGGAAGGGGCGGTGCTGCTGGGGTAGTGCGGTGCAAACAGCTTGATTAATAAGCCTTATTCGCGTCGATATCCAAGCCCGCCGCTTTAAGTTCTCTAACGATGTCCATCTTCCAGGAGTTACTCTCCATTGGGATGTAGAGGACGCCATCAAAATCTGAAGGCTTGGTCACATCGTCGACGAGGAGCGCTAGAGTTCGATTCCTGCCAAGCTTGCCCACGAAAAATCCCAACTCAAAGATCACATTTTGGCGTGCTCGTCGCTCCTGTGCAGTAGGAGTGGATACTGCATATCCAATGTCATCAGGGCTGAGAATAACCAAAGCACAAGCAACGTTTGCGTGATGCTCGAATTTCTCGATTATGGTGCGGCCTTCATTTGCCATTTCGTGCAAAATGATCGGTTCAAGTTCGAGTTGGGAAAGAAACCGCGCGACTGTTTCCTTACTTCCGTGGTCGTGTCCATGCACGATAAATACCTTGCGGGTGATATCTCGATTCACCGTGGCTCCTTCATCGTGTCGAAATGTCATCTCCGGGGTTTCCTCTTCCAACTCAGAAATCCTGGACCGAAGATACGACTCGGCGATTTCCGTTCCTTGTAAAAAGGCATCGGTAAAGTGAGATTCAGGGCCTCCCAATACAAAAGACGTCGGGAAGAAATGTATTTTCCTAAATTGAGCAAGTTGCAAGGACCCTGGGCCGTAGTAAGCGTGAAGGGTCCCTTCTACGTTTTGCTTCCATGTTGTCAAGAAAGCTGATTTCCGCCCTTTCGACCGCAGTTCCGGTATTTGGTCGATGAATCTCCCTATGCGGGACAATGCCATCTCGCGAGTTATGGATGGAGTAAATGGGCCCGGAGTTTGTTCTACCGGCTGACTTTTAAGGCGTGCCATCTTGCGAGGAATCATATCACGAGATCAGGCCCTCGAGGCCGTAATCTCAATTGCCGGCCCGGTTGTCTTCAAGTTGCGGTTTTTGTAACTCGCGATAATGAACTCGCGGAACAGCGGATGCGGCTCCAGGGGCTTGGACTTGAACTCGGGATGGAACTGGCAGCCGAGGAAGAAGGGATGGCCGGGAATCTCGACGATCTCAACATAGGTTGCATCGGGAGTGGTCCCGGTGAGGCGCAGCCCGCCGCCGGTCAAAAGAGCTTCGTACTCGCGATTGAATTCGTAGCGATGCCGGTGGCGTTCGCTGATTTCGGTGGCGCCGCCATAGGCCTTGGCGGCCAGCGAACCCTCCTGCAAGATGCAGGTCCAGGCGCCCAGGCGCATGGTGCCGCCCATCTCTTCCACGCCCAGCAGTTCGCGCAGTTTGTAGATGATGCGGTGCTGGCTGGCGGGGTCGAACTCGCTGGAGTTGGCATCCTTCAATCCGCACACGTTGCGCGCAAACTCGATGCACGCTGTCTGCATGCCGAGGCAGATGCCGAAGTACGGAACCTGCTTCTCGCGTGCATAGCGAATGGCGTTCAACATTCCCTCGATGCCGCGCTTGCCGAAGCCGCCGGGCACAAGAATACCGTCGAAGCCTTCTAACTGCGCCTCGTAACTCTTATCTTCGGGAGTTTTCGATTCGAGGCCCTCGGCCTCGATCCAGGTAACCTTCAGTTTCAGGTGCTGCGAGATGGCGCCGTGGGTGAGTGCTTCCTTCAGCGACTTGTAACTATCCTCGTACTCCACATACTTACCCACGATGGCGATATGCACTTCATCTTTGGGGTTGTAGCAGCGGTCGACTAACTCCTTCCACTTGGTTAGATCGGAGTTAGGTGCGTCTATGTGCAGGTACTTGAGAATCAGCGTGTCGAGTCCCTCATCGGCAAAGCGCAGGGGCACCTCGTAGATGGAAGGTACGGTGGTGGCGCCAATCACCGCGCGCTCTTCCACGTTGCAGAAGGCGGCGATCTTCTGCTTCATCTCGCGCGGCAGGACACGGTCTGAACGGCAGAGCAGTACATCGGCCTGGATGCCGATGGAAAGCAGTTCCTTGACCGAGTGCTGCGTCGGCTTGGTCTTCAGTTCCTGCGCGGCGATGATGTAGGGCACCAGCGTGAGGTGGACAAACACCGTATTCTCGCGGCCCAATTCCTGGCGCATCTGGCGGATGGCCTCGAGAAACGGCAGCGACTCGATGTCGCCCACCGTGCCGCCGATCTCGATAATGGTCACGTCCGCGCCGTTGGCCGAAACCTTGCGCATGGCGTTCTTGATCTCGTTGGTGACGTGCGGAATGACCTGGACCGTTTTTCCCAGGTAGTCGCCCCGCCGCTCCTTGAGGATGATCTGCTCGTAGATGCGGCCGGTGGTCAGGTTGTTATCGCGCGAGAGCGGCGCATGGGTAAAGCGCTCGTAGTGGCCCAGGTCCAGATCGGTCTCGGCGCCGTCGTCGGTGACAAAAACCTCGCCGTGCTGAAAGGGCGACATGGTACCCGGATCGACGTTCAGATACGGGTCGAACTTCATCATATTGACGCGCAAACCACGGCTCTCAAGCAGGCAACCGATGGATGCAGCCGCCAAACCCTTACCTAAACTGGACACGACTCCGCCCGTCACAAAGACATACTTTGCCGACATCGATGCAACCTCACTCTTGGATTGTTGGGATTGGACGTACCTGATGGGCACAATCAAGTATGGCAGAGATCAGCGCGCGAAGGAAACGAAAAAAACGACAAGCCTGAGGAAAGCTGGGAAGATACTGGATGTAAGCCGCTTTTTTTCATGGCGTTGCAGTGCGCTCACAAACATGGGGCGGCGGAGAGGTTGCCGGTGGCTCTCGGATCCGGCCACGGCTCCTGTCCCACTTGCCGGGAAGATGCAGCCGGACTACGATGCTCTCGGAGGCGAGGCAGCCATAATGGACAGAATTTCAATTCTCAAGACCGACATCACCACGCTGGCGGTAGACGCGATTGTGAACGCAGCCAACACCACGCTGTTGGGTGGCGGAGGCGTGGACGGGGCCATCCATCGCGCCGCCGGGCCGGAACTGGTGGCCGAGTGCACGCTGCTAGGCGGCTGCCCCACGGGCCAGGCCAAGATGACAAAAGGCTATCGGCTGCCCGCCAAATACGTGATCCACACCGTGGGTCCGGTCTGGACCGGCGGCGATCGCGGCGAGCCGGAGCTGCTGGCAAATTGCTATCGCTCCTGCTTTGCGATTGCGCGCGAGCACGGTCTTCGCACACTGGCCTTCCCTGCCATCAGTTGCGGCGTGTATCGATTTCCGGTGGAACAGGCGGTTGAAATCGCGGTGCGGGAAACGCGCGTGGCCTTGGAGAAAAACCCCGCAATTAAGCAGGTGATCTTTGCGTGTTTCGGGGATGAGATCTATGGGGCTTATCGGCGGGCTGTGGAGGCGTGCTCGTAGGCTGTGCAATCCCGCCCTAACTACTATAACAACGGAGTTAGGATGGGACGCCAGGTTGTTAATCCTATAACTAGATTTTTGACCGCGCAATTTCGTTCTTTGGATTCATGCGATCCCAGGTCCCAAAATCGGGACCTGGGGCACCCGTAGTTGATACAACAACAAGCGGTCAAAGGCCTAGAAATTCAATGTTACTTTTGCCGTCAGCGCTCGCGGAGTTACATAATGCGTTCCGCTGAAGGTGGAGAGAAAGTTATACAGAGCGTACTTATTGGTCACGTTGATCGCCGTCAGATCGAAGTCCACTTTGTAACGTTCTTTGTGGAACAGGTTCTGCTGCCCGACGGAGAGGTCGAACAGGTTGCGGGGCGCGATGCGCGGCGGGTTCTTGTCGCCGTTCTCGGTTCCCGGCGCCGGAATGCTGACCAGAGACGAGGAGTACTGCGAAGGAGCGCAGGACTGGAAGCCCGCAGTGCGCGTGGCTGCCACTCCGTTGCACATGAGGCCTGCCTGAGCCTGCTGATCGAAGGTGAGTCCACTCAGGTCGACTGGCGTCGTGGCGTTGATTGCGAACGGCACCTGCCCCGACACCATGCCGGAATCGTAGCGCCAGTTGGCTCCCGCCCAAGGGCCGCGCTTGCCGATTTGATATTGCAGGTGCGTGGTCTGGTTGAATTTCTCGTCGTGATCGATGCGGAAGGGTTGACCGCCGGTCTGGGGAGCGGCTCCAGCGCCGGCCGACTGCGGCGGGAAGAAGCGCGCGGCCACTGAAGACGCAATGAAGTACGCGCTGAAGTTATGGATTTGCGGAATGTCGGCATGCAGCGCATAGCCGGGAATCTTCGAGTTATGCCAGTCGATGGGGAAATAGATGGGCGTGTTGCCCAGTACGCCGAAGTCGAAAGCATTGTGCGTGTACTTCCAGATGTATTCGCCGCTTACCATGGCCCACTTACCGAAGCCCTGCTGAAAGCCCGCATGAAACTCGTTGCGGTAACCAGGGTCGAGCGTTCCTGAGACACCCGCCGTGCAGTTGAGAAGCGGCGACAGGACGGCGTTCGAGCAGCCGTTGCTCGAAAGCACAAGGTTTTCATTGAACGGCGTCTCCAGCGTGCGCGCATAGGAGGCGCGCAGCACAGTGCCGGAAGGTTTGACGTTATAGGCAACCCCAAGGCGCGGCTCAAGCTGATTGGCGCTGGTGAGGCCGTTGTATACGTCCTCGCGCAGGCCCACGTTGAAGTCCCAGTTGCCGGTCTTGATTTCGTCTTCGATATAGAGCGCCAGTTCCTTCACGTCCGCATGGCCGAAGTAGCCGTAGTAACTCCCGCCGCGCGTAAAGTCATAGGGCGCAAGCACTGAAAGATAACTCAGATTCTGGCCGGCCACGCCGCCTGGGCATTGAGACTTACTGGAATATCCGGGCAATGGTTTGCCACTGATCACATCCACGCAGGGTGAGTTATAAGTTGCATCCACAACGCCAAGGCTGTCGCGCTCGCGCAAAAAGGTCTGCCCGTACTGCGCGCCAATCTTGAGATTGTGCTTTCCTTTTGCGTACGAGAAATCTGAATGGACCCCGGTATTTGTGAGCGTGCGGTTTTGAGAAATTGAAGATGTTTGCAGGTTAGCCGGTCCAAGGTCAGCCAGGGGATTGCGGCTCGGATAGTAGTGATAGTTGTCCCGGCGGATGAAAGCTCCTACGTTGAACACTGCGTCGTTGCTGACGATGCGCGTGTACGTAGGAGAGATGTTGAAAGTTTCGATCTTCGAGTGCTGGTCGGTGTTGCCCACATTTGCGAAGATCGGGCTGGCGCTGGTGCCGCCACCAACAACATTGTTCACGTTGAGACTGTCATACGAGTTAGGCGTCTGAAACCAGGACCGGCTGTAATTCAGATCGAGGTGAACAGAGTCGGCCGGCGTAAAGCTATAGTCCACGCGGTCGAAGATGTTCTGCTCGTTACCCTTGTCGTGGAAAACTTGAAACTCGGGCGGATCGAGAAAGCGCCCGGTGTTCAAACCGTCGGCCTCGATGAAGTTACCCCATTTCTTGCCGCCGTATGAGAGATCGACCGCACCCGTTGCCGACCCGAAGGCGCCGAACGAACTGCTGATGCTGCCGGTGGGCTTCGTGATTCCCTGCCCTGAGCGCGTGGTGGCAACAATCACCAGGCTGGTCTTGTCGCCGTATTCTGCCGGCGGCGCACCGGAGATGACCTGAATGGATTGGATTGAGTTAGAGGGCAACTGGTTGGAAAAGACCTTGCTCTGCTGGTCTGTGATCGACTGGCCATCCACTGAAAACGAGTTGGACGCATGATCGCCGAGACCATGAAAGAGACCGTTCGAATCTGCCGCTACACCGGGGGTTGTCTCCGTAACCAGTGAACTGAGCGAGGATGACTGACTCTCCATTGGAACCTTGATGAACATGTCGCGGTCAACATCGGTGTGGAAGGTTGAGTCGGTTTCAACCAGGTCGCCTGTCGACTCGACAGTCACGGTTTGCGAAGCGCCTTCGACCTGGAGGATCAGCTTGAGGTTAGTTCCAACCACGGACTGAATGCTCAGGCCCTGACTCAAAGGTGCAAAGCCCTCGGCGGAGATCTTGATGCGGTAGTTGTTGAACGAGACGTTGGAGAATCCGAATTGACCCAGTGCATCGGTGGAGGCGGTGCGGTCGAACCCGCTTACCTGGTTTGTGAGGTGAACCGTAGCACTGGGAATCACGGCGCCGCTGGGGTCGGTCACGGTACCGCGCACAGCGCCGGCATTACCGCTTTGCGCAGAGGCGCAAAGAGCGGCAAAGACCAGAGCGGCAAGGGGAAGAATACGGAAAATTGTGCCGCGAATAAACGGCATAGGGGAAGCCTCCTGATGATGGCTGAAGAATGGGCAAGGAAAATCGCGGCTTACGACTCCGCGGCGTATTCTGTCGGTCGAGAGCACTCTCACCGTTCCATTCGATCTGCGCTTTCGGTTGCGACAACTTCGCCTGCCCGCTTGTTGATGGCCAGGCGCAATGCAAAAACCTGCAGAATTGGAAGACGGGAAAAATGCCCTAACAGGCGGCTGGAGGGGGCCGCGTGAAGAGCTTGGGATGCCAGTTCCGGGCCACCGCGCGCACTCGAGAAACCGGCGTGGGCGCTCCAACTTGAACCAGCACAACAGCGGCGGCGGCAACCGCAACTGGAGCCGCAGTGTGCATTGAGACGCACAGCGGACAATGATCGGCAAGCGTTTCGTTTGCGTGGAAATGCGCCACCTGGACCACGGCCAGCAGCGCCATCAGGACAAGACACAAAACAGCCGAGGCCCGCAAAGTGCTTGACTTGGCGCGGCGTTCACTGCGGAATTGGGTCTCGAATCCTGTCAAAAACCTGCCCTTGCTTTAAGGATACACAGAATTGGACGCATCCGCACCACATACGGTTGCGCCTCTTTTCTTGCCTCAGCTGCCGCCGAACCGCCAACCGCCGCCATGCCGGTTCGTCTAAACTGTGTGCGATGAACAAACTGCCTCCAACGCGCCTTGGGAATACGTGCCGCGTATTGACTGCCTTGACGATAAGCTTTCTGCTGGCGGCGGCTCTGGCTGGAGGGCAATCGGCCTCAAAAGACCAAAAGCAGACGCCGCTGGTTCTAAAGCCCGACGCGCCAGGCCTGACCAGAAATCATCGTCTCATTCTCAAGGACGGCTCCTACCAATTGGTCCGCCAGTACACCATCGCGGGCGACCGCGTGCGGTATCTGTCTCTCGAGCGCGGCGACTGGGAGGAGATGCCGGTCGACCTAGTGGACTGGAACGCCACGCGCAAGTGGGAGCGGGACCATGCCACCCCCACAGGGGAAGAGCCTTCGCCTGCGATGAAAGAAGCCGCGAACATCGACAAGGAAGAGGCAGACGAACGCACCCTGCAAAAAGCCCGCATGCCCGAGGTCGCCAAGGGCTTGGAACTGCCCGATGAAGATGGCGTTTTTGCGCTCGACACTTATCAGGGCACGCCGGAGCTGGTCGAACTCACGCCAGTGGACCTGAACATGAACTCGAAGACCCGCCACGGCATCAACACGCTGAATCCGCTGTCGGCTTCAAAGGCCAGCCTCGAACTGGAAGGCCAGCACGCGAAAGTTCATTTGCACGTCAACGATCCGGCGATCTATCTCTCGCTCAACGTCACCGACGATGTTGAGCCCGTGCTCTCGCACGCTGTCACCATCGACACCAGCCACGCAAAGGCGGACAACGCCGCCAAGCACGGCGCGCACTCGGATAAGTCGGGCTTCGCCATCGTCCGCGTGGACGAGCGCAGGGCAGTGCGCATCGTCGGCTCCATCAAGGTGAGCCTCACGGGACAAGTAACGCAGGACGAAAATGTAATTCCGGCCAAAGTGGAAGTCGTGCCCGGCAAGCACTGGCTTCGCATTCAGCCTGAGCAGCCATTGACCATCGGGGAATATGCGCTGGTGGAAATACTCTCCGCCTCGGGCATCAACCAGTCGGTCTGGGACTTCCGCGTCGATCCTGCCACGCCGGATAACCCCGGCTCGCTTGGGCCGATTTTGAAACAGACGGACGAACGGTGAAGAGATTCAAGCAGCCTGCTGAATAGACCGCAGCGCTGAGGGGTCCCGTTGTACCGACGCAAGTCCACGCCGGAACGAACAACGGCCCAGATCTCCTTTCTGAGACCTGGGCCGTTGTGGTGATAGCTTTTGCCTTCTGTTTCTTTCCTAGTAGACAACCTTCAGGCCGAACTGGATAATGCGCGGCTCCAGTGTGCCGGTGATGATTCCGCCAGCGATGCTGGTGGGCGCTGAGCTGTTGTTGTTAGTCCCGGAGACGGTGCTACCGCCCGAACCGCCGGGCATGTAAAGGTTGGTGTGGTTGAAGATGTTGTAGAACTCCGAGCGGAACTCGATCTTTATTCTTTCCACCGGAGTGTTGAACTTCTTGTTGAAGTCCAGGTCGGTTTCGTAGAGCGCGGGCGAACGGCCGTAGTTCTTGGGCAAGTTGCCGAACGGGCTTGACAGACCGTTAGCGGCGGCGTTGCCCACATAGGTTGAAGGCAACGTCAAAGCTGCCGCATTGACCCATTGGACCGTCCCGTTGGCGAGCTGCGTCCTCTGGATATAGGGGACTCCGGAAACGAGGTTGGGGCGATATGCGGCAAATCCGCGCCAGTTCTGGCTCAGCATTGGCGAAACGGCATTGGCCGCGGCCGGCGAATATTGAATATTGAAAGGTGTACCGGCCTGCATCGTATTGACACCACTGATCTGCCATCCACCCAGGATGGTGTTCAGCACGCCATTGGCACTGCCCAGGAAGCGCTGCCCGTGTCCCACCGGCAGGTCATAGACCAGGGTTGTGACATTCGTAATCGGCAGGTTGTAGTCCGATTGCCCATAGTCAGCCTCGATGTTGTAGCTGTTCTGCGGGCACGGCGTGTTGGCCTCGAGGGTAGAGGAGGCATTGTCCATGTCATGGGACCAGGTGAAGGAATTCAGCAAGGTCAACCCTGCGACAAAACGCTGCTCATAGCGGGCTTGCAACGATTGGTAGCTGGAGTGGAACTCGCTCAAAGCCTGGGTAATATCGCCGTTGTTGAAGGTGGTTGTGTTGTACAAGTACCCGCCCCAGTTCGGGTAAGGACGGGCAAAGCCTTTCGCGGGATCCTTCTGATTGGCATTAACAAAACCCTGCAGATGGACACCGTGGTTGGCGACGTAGGCGAGATCGAAAAGGATGTTCTTGGCCAGCGTCTTCTGCACGCTCAGGAACCAGCTTTCGGCGTATCCGTCCTTGGAATTGGGCGGGATCGAGTCGATGTTGTCGGTTCCGGCGCTGAAGGTAGTGGATAGCCCGGTGGGGAAACCACCCGAAAGTCTCTGGTAGCCAGGGGTGCTTGTAAGGCCGCCGCCGGTGGTGACCGCCGCCGGGTTGCTGACCGAAACATAGAGCGCAAAGGGCGCATTGATGGCGATGTTGTTGCCCGAGCCCGCGCGCCAGTAGTGGATATAGGACGTGCCGAAGCCGCCTCGCAATGCGATGGAAGGCGTGATGGCCGCGGCGAAACCGACGCGTGGCGAAAAGTCTTTGAGGTTAGGATTGATCAGCGACTTGCCGTAGACGCCGCTGCCGCTATAAGGAGCAATGCAGGCAACCGTGCCGCACAAAGGAGAGCTGGCAGTGGTGTAGCCCTTCATCAAGGTGAGCATGGTGCCTGTTGCCGGGTTGAAGTTGGAGATGTTGCTGTTCCGCTCCCACCAGGGCGAGCCGTACTCCCAACGCAGACCAATATTCATGGTCAGCTTCGGAGTTACCTTCCAGTCGTCCTGCGCGTACGCGCTGTCCAATTGCTGGTAGACATGGGCGATGTAGTAAGTCGCCAGTGAGTAGGCCTTGCTTGCTCCGAAGAGAAAGTCAGCCCAGTAAGTGTCGGCGACGGTGGAGCTGGAGCAACCCGATCCCCCGTTCGCCACCGAGGTACATGCGCTGTAGGCGCCGTTGAAGGTGAAGGAGCCATAGAGCGGGTTCGAGTCTTCGATCTCCTGCCAGATCTTCTCGTACTCATAGCCGAATTTGAGGGAGTGCTTGCCCTTGACCCAGGAGAAGTTCAACTTGGGGTCGAGCAGCGACGGGTTCTGCCACTGTGGATTCGTGCTTTGGCGGCCGAAGGAGGTAAAGCCGCCGGAGATGGCCATCGAAGGCAGGCCGCCGGAGACATTGGCGATGCTTGGCAGGCCAGGGATCGATCCGGATGGGAATGCAGTGCTGCCGATCGCGAACGTCCACTTGCCGGCCCTGGTACCAGAGATCGCAAGGCGCGCATCCACGAACTTGTTGGTGCCTATGGCGTGGTTAAAACCGAGTGCGATTTGCTCATCGTGAATCAGGATGTGGCCGTTGGTCTGCATGTCGATCGGCTCAGGCAGCAGGTTATAGTTTTTGCCAATCTCCTTGCGATCGCTGACCTTGAAGAACCAGGAGGTGCTCGGGCTTTGTTGGAAATCCAGGCGAAGGTCTCCCTTGTCTGCGTGGTCGGTGAAAGGCGCATTCAAGGGGCAGTCGTTGGTGGCTACGCCCGTTGTGGACAGACCGGCTGTCACGGTGCACTTGCCGGGCAGCGCGGACTTGTAGAGTCCAGCTATCGTCAAAGCAGTCGCGTCCACGTCGGCCTTGGCTTGAGTGGGCCAACTGGCATACGGCGTGCCCGCCGGTATGGAAATGTTTGGATGCCACGGATCTTGCACGGCGACGGCCAGTTGGCCATTGAGTTCGTTGGTCGTGGGAACGGTATCAATTACTGTGGGCGTAAGCGTTTGTCTAAACCCCTCGTAATCGACAAAGTAGAAGAACCTGTTCCTCATGATCGGGCCGCCAAAGTTTGCGCCGAATTGGTTGCGGTTGAAGACCGGTTTGAAGAACGGGTACGGCGTGCCCGTGATGGCATTGATGGAGATCGGCTTGATATAGCCGAACGCATTCAGGTCCGTATTGCGAACGAACTCGTAGAGAGTGGTGTGGAACTGATTGCCGCCGCTCTTGGTGGCAACGTTCACGGTTGCGCCGGAAGAACGGCCATACTCCGCGCTCTCATTATTCGTCACCACTTCAAACTGGGAGACGGAGTCCGGCGGGGGCGCAATGATCTGATTGTCGAACCCCTGGTTGCTCTCGCCATAGGAATTGTTGTCCATGCCGTCCATCAGGTAATCGTTGAACATGCTGCGCTGGCCGTTGACGTTGAACGATCCGGCGCGCGTAAAGCTGGTGACCGAGGTAGTGGTCGCATCGGCCGGAGCTCCGTGAGCACCCACCACATAATTCACCAGGTCAGAATAGTTACGGCTCACAAGTGGCAGAGCCTGCGTTTGAAACCCGGTGATCGTCTGGCCGCGCTGGCTCGTCTCGGTTTCTAATTGTAAGGCGACGCCGCTTACCTCGACCGTCGTCTGGGTGGAGCCTACCTTCAGCGTCAAGTCAATACGCAGACGCGAGCCAATGGAAATGCTAATGTCCTTTGCAACTGCGTTGGCGTAGCCGGCTGCATTGGCCGAAATGTTGTAAACGCCAGCACGGAGAGAAGGAACTTCATAGTCACCCGACTCGTTCGTCTTAACCGCGAGAGCGACTCCCGTGGCAGTGTTCGTAATGGTGACGCTTACGCCGGGAACGGCCGCACCCGTCACGTCGTGGATGGTTCCAACCAGACTTCCGTTTTCATATTGAGCTTGAAGTGCTGTCTGGCCAAAGACGAGCAGGGCTACGCCCACCCAGAGAACATGCAATGGACTCCATCTAATTTTGCGCATAGGTCAGCTTAGAAAGCCTCCGATTACAAATTGATGATGCCGGTATGAATGCGGTATGAATTCTAGCAATGAAATTGATATAACTCGCCGCATGCCGAGAAGGGCTTTTCGGCGATGAAGAACGCAACTCAATCCCTTATGCCGCCACCGCACCTGGAAAGGTTGCCAACGCGATCATGCCACCCATCTGACACAGAGCAGCAGAGCAGTCTTTTATAGCTCCTTAGCGCTTTCCTAAAACCACGCGCATCAGAGTAGCACCAGTTCCACATATCTGCATATATTTTTCGCTCTTTAAAATGAATTCTGCCCTTATAAAAGCGAAAGGTCTGCCAGGCACAGAAGAAACGCCCGTCTCCTGACGAATCTCACGAATGCCTCATTTCATGCAAAACTGCGCCGCAAACGAACACTGCTAACTTTCGGGGTATCCCGCCAGCTCTGCTCCGGCGCCTATGCAGCCAGGCGCCGCTGTCGCCTCTACTCCCGCACACTGATGCCGAGCGCTTTCATCTTGCGGTAAAGATGGCTGCGCTCGAGGCCCAGCAGTTCGGCGGCGTGACTTACATTGTTGCGGGCTTCTTCTATCTTCTTGAGGATGTATTCGCGTTCATAGGCATCGCGCGCCTGTTGCAGGCTCGAAAACTCTTCGGTCGAACGCGTGCCCGCCTTGTGCGTCAGCGGTGGCAGGTGCTTGCGCTCAATGCGCAGGACGCGGGGGTTGAGAATCATCACCCGCTCGATCACGTTCTTCAGTTCGCGTACGTTGCCGGGCCAGTGGTAGAGGGCCAGCGTCGCCAGCGCTTCTTCGGCAATCTCCATGCGCGGCCGTCCGTACTGGCGGCCAAACTCCGCAAGAAACTCGCGGGCAAGAAGAGGGATGTCCTGCTTGCGATCGCGGAGCGGCGGCACAAAGAACGGAACAACATTGAGCCGGTAGAAAAGGTCCTCGCGGAAGTTGCCCTTGGCAATCTCCTCTTCGAGGTCCTTGTTGGTCGAGGCGATCAGCCGCACATCTACGCGCAGCGGCTGCGTGCCACCCACGGGCGTAAACAACTGGTCGTCGAGAGCGCTCAGCACCTTGGCCTGCGTCTTCAGGCTCATGTCGCCCACTTCGTCCAGAAACAGAGTGCCCCCATCGGCGCGCTCCAGTGTGCCGCGCTGCTCTACGGGACCGCCGGGTTGAACGCCATGCCGGTAGCCGAACAGCTCCGCCTCAATGTGCGCCTCGGGAATGGCCGCGCAGTTCAGCTCCACAAACACGCGGTCGCGGCGCAGGCTCTCGGCATGAATGGCGTGCGCAATCAACTCCTTGCCTGTGCCCGATTCGCCGTAGATCAGCACCCTTCCGTTGGTGGGCGCCATCAGCTTGATCTGCTGGCGCAGCGCCTTCACCGGCACGCTCTCCCCGGTAAGCACCGAGCCCACGCTGAACTGGCGCTTGAACTCCTGGTTCTCCTTGCGCAACCGCCGTGCCTCTACCGCATTCTTCACCACGATCAGCGTTCGATCGAGCGACAGCGGCTTCTCAAGAAAATCGTACGCACCCAGCTTGGTGGCTTTGACGGCGGTCTCGATGGTGCCATGGCCGCTGATAATCACCACTTCCGGCCTAGTCTCGGCGGCCAGTTGGCGTATATCCCCCAGTACTTCAAGTCCGTCCCGGTCGGGCAGCCAGATGTCGAGCAGCACCACGTCGTAGGGGGCATCCTGCAGCAGCACCAGCGCCTCGGCCGCGGTGGCCGCGCCAGCCACGCCGTAACCTTCCTCGCGCAAAATCTCTTCGAGCGATGTCCGGATCTCCGCTTCGTCGTCTACCACCAGAATGTGATTCACGAGGTCAGTCCCTTCACGGCCGTCACTGTGTTGCCTTCAAGCACTGGTCCGTCCGCCTGCATCTCCTGCTCCATCAGGGGCAGCCGCAGTACAAAGCGCGCTCCCTTGGGAGCGTTGGCCTCGGCGCGGATCGATCCTCCATGCTCCTGAATAATCTTGGCCGCAATCGACAGTCCCAGCCCCGTGCCGCGTTGCTTGGTGGAATAGAAGGGCAGGAACAGCCGCTCGCGTATCTCATCGGTCAGTCCGTGCCCGGTGTCGGATACGGTCACCTCCACCGCCCCGCCGTCTTCGCTGATCCCGGTGTGAATGCTCAGCAGCCGCAGCAAACTTCCCTGCATGGCCTCGGCGGCATTGTCGATCAGGTTGGCCAGCGCACGCCGCAAGGCATCGGGATCTGCCAGCACGGTCGGCAACCCGGCCTCCAGATCCCGCTGCACCGTGATCCCCTCCAGGCGGCCGACAAATAGCGTCATCGCTTCTTCCACAACCATGTTCATGTCGCAGGTGCGCGGCTGCGGCGCGGGAAACTGCGCCAGCGCCGAGAACTGATCCACCAGCGTGCGCAGCGTTCCCACGCAGCTTAGAATCACCTCGCTGCACTTGCGGATCACGATCATTGAATCCGGCTGCACGCGGTCAAGATGTTTTCCGATTCGCTCGGCCGAAAGCGCGATGGGCGTGAGTGGATTCTTGATTTCGTGCGCCACGCGCTGCGCCACTTCCTTCCACGCCAACTGCCGCTGCGCGCGCAGCAGCTCGGTCGTGTCTTCCACCACCAAGACGTTCCCTGTCTGCCCGCGCGTCAGTTCCAGCCGCGCGCTCGTAATGGCCAAATGAATATTTCTACCTCGCACAGGAAACTCAATTTCAGTGGACGCGGCGCCCATGCGCTGGCCACGCCGGATCAACCCGGCCAGATCGTCGATGAGCTCGGCCGGCGCCGGCAGCAGCGTGTCAAACTTCTCTCCCGCAAGCGAAACATCTTCCCTGAGCCCCATCAGCGCGGCGAAGGCGCGATTCGATTGCAGCACTACACCCGCGCCATCCAGCGTGACCACGCCGCTGGGAATCGTCTCGACAATCGTCTCCAGCTCGCGCCGCCGCTCTTCGATTGCCTGGTTGGCCGCGGTCAGTTGCGCCGAAGAGCTCTCCGCCAACTGCCGGCTGGCCTCAAGGTCCGCCGCCATGTGGTTAAAGGCCCGCACCAGGTCGCCCATCTCGCCGGTTGCGATGGCCGCCACGCGGTGGTCGTATTTGCCGGCGGCGATCTCGTCCATCGCCACGCCCAGCGCCTCTACCGGCCGCGTAATCTGCTTGGACAGGAACATTGCCAGCCACAGGCTCGAAAAGAAAATGAACACCGTAATCAGCAACTGCATGAGAAAGAAAATCGTGCGAATGCTGTTACGCGCGCGGAAGAGCTGCCAGTAAGCTACTGCACCGGAACGGATTCGCGCCGTGGTCTGGCTCAGCCCCAGCGGCATGGGCAGCGCCGCTACAACCATCTTGCCCGAGGCCATTACCGCCATGCCTACTGCGTATTCCTGGCCCGCCACTTTGACTACGGACACATCGCTGCGCTGTGCCGCGGACAGCAGGATTGAGGCCAGCGGTCCGTGAATCGCGTTGCTGTCCCGAGTTCCTTCATCCTGCCACGGAACCAGAGTGGCCTCGCTCGACGCTGGCGGAGCCTCGAAATTCGCCATCTCCTGCCGGTTCCTGTCATAGATCGCGACAAACCCACCCTGAAGCGTTACGCGATGCGATGCCAGCACGTCCTGCAGCGTCTGCGGGTCGCGGTCCGGCGCACCCGAGGCCGCAATCGACTCCGCTTCTCCGCGCGCATTGCTGGTTACGTATTGCCCCAGTTCCTGCACCACCCGCGTCGAGTCCTCGCGAAGCTCCGTCGTGGGCTGCGAAAACCAGCGGTCAATCGACCGGTTCATCAGCAGGAAGCTGAACAGGAACATGAATACAGCGGGCGTCAGCGCAATCAGCGTCGCGCCCAGAACCATCCGCGTGCGCAGCCGCGCTCCCAGTGCGCTGCTGCTTTGGTCCGCATAGAGCTTGAGGATGTTCCTGAGCAGCAGCATCAGCAGAACCATCAGCAGCAGAAAAACCACCACCGTGAGCCCGGTGAACACAAGGGTTTCCCCGGCAGTGACGGGATTCAGAATGCGAATGTTGAATGCCTGCAGCGTGCCCAGCAGCGCAAAGAACAAAAGTACCCCGCAGCCAAGCAGAAACACGGAGCGCCGCCGAGGATCGCTAAGAAATTGCATGGGGCGATTATAGTGCCGCCAGAGGTCGGTGGACAGTTGTCATTTGCCGCGCGCCGGCGATTGGGGAAGAACTACGGCGGGGACGTTCCAACCCTGGACAAAAACACCCCATCCTTGCGCTTTCTTTCCTGCGCAAGGATGGGGCGCTGGGAACAGAGCATTTTCGGAATTAGTATAGACATCTTGAGAGCATCGAGAGGTGGCTTTTTCTTGATGAAAAAGCCACTTGAGTGCATGTCTTCGGTTTACAGCAATTCCGAAAATGCTATAAGCCAATCTCCGCACCTTAAATCTGCGAGCAGGCCAGCGGGCTCAGCATCAGGTTCGAAATATTCGTCACAATATGGTCGAAGGCGAACCGCGGGTCGCCCGACAGCTTCTTCCATTCCGGATCGTTGCGGAACACATCCCACTTCGCCTCCAGTTCGGCCATGTCGGCAAAGCTCAGCATGTAGGTCAGGTTCGGTAGACGCGAGCCGCACAATGCATCGCCGAAAAATACCGGATGAAATCCGGCCTTGAGGAAAATCTCGAATTCGCCGGAGTGGAACATCTTCACCTTGCTCACGTGGTCGCCATTGCTGGGGCTTTCGTACGTACGCAGTTGAAACATGCGTTTGCCTTTGGTGGCTGACGAGGCCGGCGGCGTCAGCTTGGGCCAGCCTTCAAAGGCCGCGAGCAGCGAGATTTCGACGCGCTGAAACGCAGGCGCTGCCGAGGTCGCATTCCAGAAGGGCGACGCAATCTTGAGAAAATCCTCGTCCTTGCCGAGATGCAGATCGATCTCCGCAAGCGCCTCGACCGAGGGCCCCGGAATCAGCACGTAGTAGGCCGGCGTATCCTGCCCGATGTCGAGCTTGAACGCGCCAACCGGCCCCATGCCCATGCGGCCGAGCGCCGGAATCAGTGCATCCCCGAGATAATTTTCGGCCAGTTGCAACTGCGGCCCGCTCATCAGGTTGTAGCGGCGAATCTGGTAGAACTCGCGCTTGCCGGACGCAGACGGCTGGGCGGCAGCGTTGGGGGCAAGTGCGGCAGCTGAAGTTGCAATCGATGCGGCGAGAAATTGGCGACGTTCCATGGGGTCCTCCAAATGAAGGATCATTCTACGTCAGCCTGCTGACATTTCGAATCCGGTGGAGCAGCGCCGTCTTGGCAACTGCTCCCCGTCCTCTGTTCCCAGTTCTTACTCAAGCACGCTCGCTGCCGTCGACCACGCCCGCTTCTGGCTCTCTGCCACGCCGCGATAGGTCAGCGTGCCCATCCACGTATTCAGCCCCTCGGCCAAACCCGCATCTTGCTTGAGCGCCTCGCGCGCGCCCAGGTTGGCGATGCGCAACACGTAGGGGAACGTCGAGTTGGTCAGCGCCAGCGTCGAGGTATTCGGCACCGCGCCGGGCATGTTGGTGACGCAGTAGTGCACCACGCCGTCCACCACATAGCTCGGATTGGAGTGCGAAGTAGGCCGCGCCGTCTCTACGCAGCCGCCCTGGTCGATGGCCACGTCCACAATCACCGCGCCCTTCTTCATTCCCGCCACCATGGCGCGGGTCACAATTTTCGGCGCCGTGGCGCCCGGAATCAGCACGCCGCCAATCACCAGATCCGCCTCTTTCGTAGCCTGGGCCACGTTGTAGCTGTTCGAGGCCAGCGTGTACAGCCGTCCGCCAAAGATGTCGTCCAACTCGCGCAGGCGGTTCAGATTCACATCCACCAGCGTTACCTTGGCGCCGAATCCAAGCGCGATCTTGGCTGCGTTTGTGCCCACCACGCCGCCACCAATAATGCACACATGCGCAGGAGGAACCCCCGGAACGCCGCCCAGCAAAATGCCGCGGCCGCCGTGCTCTCGCTCGAGATACGCCGCGCCCACCTGCACGCTCATCCGTCCCGCGACTTCGCTCATCGGCGTCAGCAGCGGCAGCGTGCCCTGGCGATCGCGCACCGTCTCGTACGCAATGCCGATTACTTTGGACTTGAGCAGCTTGTCGGTCAAGTCAGGCACGGGCGCCAGATGCAAGTAGGTAAACAGCACCAGCCCCTCGCGGAAGAAGACATACTCCTTCTCGATCGGCTCCTTCACCTTGACGACCATCTCCGACTTGCCCCAGACGTACCCAGCCTCGCCCACTATCTCGGCGCCGGCATGTTGATACTCCTCGTCGGGAAAACCGGACAGTGCGCCCGCCTGCGTCTCCACCAGTACCTTGTGGCCGGCCTCAGCCAGCGCCTTCACGCCCGCCGGAGTTACACCCACGCGCGCCTCGTTGTCCTTGATCTCTTTGGGAACGCCGATGATCATATCTTTCTCCTGTCCGGGCTCTAGCCCTGCCTGGTTTGGATGCCCGCCGGAAACGACCCGTACCTGCGAAGACCGGGCGCCGTTTCTGCAAACTGGGGAGGGCTGTCCGGCGCCGGCCACGCAACCAAACGCAACTGCCATGAATCCTACGGCGCAAAGCGCTTCCAATGTGTGCAAACTTCGTGATAAAAGTACCTCATGGGAACAAAACGTGAACAAAACGGCGCACAAATGCAAGATTCAACCGGCGCCTGGGCAAACCAGGGCACGGAAGCTGCTTCCGATGGCCTCGACGAACTGGACGCGGCGATCCTCCGCTACCTGGAACACAATGGCCGCGCCACCAACTTTGAGGTAGGCGAAGCGGTGGGTCTCTCCGCTTCGGCGGCCTCGCGGCGCATCCAGGCTCTTGAGGCCTCGGGGGCCATCCGCGGCTACCGCGCCCTCATCGACGACCGCCTGCTCGGCAAGCGAAGAACCGTCTACATTCGCGTTACGCTCGAACGCCAGTCCGCCGACGTCCTCAGCGCCTTCGAAGCCTCCATCCGCCGCATCAAGGGGATCGTGAGCTGCCATCTGATGGCCGGCCAGTACGACTACATGCTTGTGGCCCGCGTTGCCGGCATCGACGACTACGGCCGCCTGCACCAGAACGAACTCTCCCGCCTGCCCGGCGTCACGCGGCTGGAGACTAGCTTTGCGATGAGGGATGTTCTGGAAGGGCCGAAATCCTAGTAGCAGAAACAAGAAGCGCGGCCCCATGACTCCTGAGGCCGCGCCCGTTTCTAACTTCGTGTCTCAACTTGCCCGGTCAACCTACTCCATCTTCTCCCGCGCCCCCTTCCAAAGATCGAGTCCGCCATCCTGCGCATAACTATCTATCTCGTGTAACTCGGCATCGGTAAATTCGAGTTTCTTCACCGCATCGAGCGAGTTATCGAGTTGTTCCACGTTGCGCGCACCGATCAGCGCCGTAGTGACTCGCTTATCGCGCAGCACCCAGGCAATCGCCATTTGCGCCAGCGACTGCCCGCGCCCCTTGGCTATCTCGTTCAACGCCTGTACGCGTTTCAGGTTTTCCGCGCTCAAGAACTCTTTCAGAAACGATCCTTCTGCGTAAGCGCGCGAGTTATCGGGAACTCCGTTCAGGTACTTATTGGTCAGCAGCCCCTGCGCCAGCGGTGAAAATGCGATGCAGCCCACGCCTAACTCATCGAGCGTGGCAAGCAAATCTTTCTCGACCCAGCGGTTCAGCATCGAGTACGACGGCTGATGAATCAGCAGCGGTACGCCCATGCTCTTCAGAATGCCCGCCGCCTCGCGGGTCCGCTCGGGGCTGTAACTGGAAATGCCAACATAGAGCGCCTTGCCCTGATGAACTGCGGAAACCAGCGCGCCCATGGTTTCTTCCAGCGGACAATCCATCCATGGCCGATGCGCGTAGAAGATATCGACATAGTCCAGGCCCATGCGCTGCAAGCTGTCATCGAGCGAGGCCAGCAGGTACTTGCGCGACCCGCCGATGCCGTATGGACCGGGCCACATATCCCATCCCGCCTTGGTCGAGATCACCAACTCATTCCGCAGTCCGCCAAAATCCTTGCGCAATATTTCGCCGAAGTTCTCCTCGGACGACCCGTACGGCGGCCCGTAGTTATTGGCCAGGTCGAAGTGCGTCACTCCGCGATCGAAGGCGCGCCGGATGACCGCCCGCCCGGTCTCAAAGACGTCCGCGCCGCCAAAATTCTGCCACAAACCGAGCGACACCGGGGGCAAAACAATCCCCGACCGTCCACAGCGCCGAAACAGCGCCCCATCATACCTTTTTGAATCCGGCACATAACTCATTTCCACTTATCTCCTCTTGGTCTTCGCGAGTTTCGCCGCGTGGTGCGTTGCTGCTCCCGCCCCATCGCTTCGATCCTCGCACAAAGTATGTCACACTGTGGCTGTGGGGATGGAATTCTGGGCCGGCCCTCAACAGCCACGCACAACAACCGCATGCTCACAGGCGCTGCCCGTCTCCAGAAACCCGCGCAGTCGTGCTTCTCTTGCTGCCGCCAGCGACTATAGCAGAACCAGAGTTGGCGTATCCCCAAGGCAGTGCACCCAAGTCGACGCGACCATCAGGAAGCGGCAACCTCTCAACAGGACACAGGAACTCTGGTTCTGCTCTGAAAGGTATCCAATGTGACACTTTTGGGGGTTTTCACAGACGCCCACGCGTGGTCCAATGTGATTGATTCCAAAGACCGCGTTTGCGGACAGCTTCAAAGAGGGCATGTAGATGGCGGACTCGGACACACAAGTTCCCAAAGACGAAAAGCCTGAAGGGGAACAGCCGCGCATCGAGTACGATATCGTTCCGTCCAAGCGGGAGGAACCCGACGGCAAGTTCACGGCCGCGGGCCAACTCTACAGCGCTATGGCGAACGCACACGCCGAGGGGCACACTGCCGACGACGAAGCAGCCCTTGCCCAGGCGCAACTGGCGCGGGCGTCGAGCCGCGGAATTAAAAAGCTGGCAGCGAGCCAAACGCGGGTCTACGCCGCCATCGGCATAGGACTCGGACTCCTCGTTGGCTTTATCGCCGCGTACTATTTCATCCAGCCCGGCAGCCAGAATGGGCTGGACGATCTGGGATCCGTCAGCGCCGCTACCTACGGCCTCAAGGGGCATCTCACCGCGAAATGGGGCGACAGACTTTCGTACCGCCTCACCATTGAACCCAGCGCCCCCGAGCAGCGCGCGGCGTTCATCGCGGCGGTCAGCAACTCTCCCCGCCCGCTTTCCATCGGCATTCAGCTCAAAGATCCCTTCGGCGCCGTCCTGTGCGGCAACACTGTCCTCGTCAAGTTCGATCCCCGCAACGCGCCCCTTCCCGCCGCACCCCAGCCTAAGCCCGGAAGCAAACCAGGGACCAAGGCCGCCCAGGCGGCTGAATTCGCCGCACAAAGAGCGCAGATAGCCCATAGCATCTATCTCGCCCAGCTTGAAAGTCAGGAACTCAACCGGGAACATGGCAAAGATGTCTTCCAGAACGACGCCGGCTCCGACGGAAGGATTGCTTCCATAAGCGCCCAGGGAACTTTGCCCTGCACAAAGAAGCAATTTGACGGCACCGCCACCTGGGGTTTCGCCGCCGACTTCCCCGTTGTTGCCGCGTCGCAAGAATCGCAGAATGCCGCGCCAGACTCGAATGCCAATCAATCGGCAGATCAGGGCTCCGCGGGCAAAACCACTGTTGCCGCAGCAAAGGCCAGGCGCAAATCTGCCGCGGCGTCCTCGCCCATTTATGTCGAAGGAGACGACCAGATCATCTGGTTCGACGCATCCACGGGAGCGCTTGAAACCAGCGCCGGGAAGGCCCTCGTCATCGACAAGACAGACGCGGTCGCCAATGCGCTCAAAAGCCGCGATTTCCCCATCGCCATCCATTACCGGTGCGACGCGACCGGCGCCTGCACCTTTGCCGGCATAGGAACCTTTATTGAGCACGCAAGACTGAGAAGATAACTCCAGCGCTAACTTTGCACTTACTCCGCGTTATCGATCTGCGCCCTCTGCAACTTATCGGAGTAATCCACATACACCGCCTTCCACGTGGTAAAGAAGTCGATGGCTCCATTGCCTTCGCGATGCCCATTGCCCGTGTGCTTCACGCCTCCGAAGGGCAGGTGCACCTCCGCGCCGATGGTCGGGGCGTTGATGTACGTGATGCCCGCCTCCAGATCGCGAATAGCCGCAAACGCCCGGTTCACGTCCTTGGTGTAGAGCGATGCGCTCAGCCCGTATTCAATGGAGTTGGCTATCTCGATCGCTTCGTCGAAGCTGTCAAATTCAATCAGGCTGACCACCGGGCCAAAGACCTCTTCGCGCGCGATGCGCATGGCGGGAGTTACCCCGCCCAGCACGGTAGGCTCAAAGTAAGTGCCATGCGCATAGATACCCTGCGTGAGCACATGGCCGCCGGTAAGTAACTTGACTCCTTCGCTCACTGCTATCTCGACATACTTAACAGAAGTTTCAATCTGGTTCGGATTGATCTGCGGACCCACCTCAACCGACTCATCCAATCCGTTGCCCACCTTCAGCTTCTTTGCGCGCTCCACAAAGCGCGCCGTAAACTCCGCGGCAATTCCCTTCTGCAACAGGATGCGGCTTGTGGCCGTGCATCGCTGCCCTGTGGTTCCAAAGGCTCCCCACAGCGCGCCGTCGAGCGCCAGGTCCAGATTGGCGTCGTCCATCACAATCTGCGCGTTCTTGCCGCCCATTTCGAGCGAGACCGGCTTGAACGTAGCCGCCGCGCGCTGTCCCACGGCGGAGCCCACGGCGCTCGATCCGGTAAAGCTGATGGCGCGCACATCCGGGTGTTCCACCAGCGCCGTTCCGACAGCCGATCCGGTTCCGCTCACGATGTTTACAACTCCCGGCGGCAATCCGGCGTCCATAAGTGCCTGCACCAGGTTGTAAGTCGAAAGCGGCGTATCTGTCGCCGGCTTGATGACACATGTATTCCCGGAGACCAATGCCGGGAATAACTTCCAGCTGGGAATCGCCATGGGGAAGTTCCATGGAGTTATCAAGCCAACCACGCCCAAAGGCATGCGAATACTCATGGCGAACTTATTCTGTAACTCGCTCGGCGTAGTCTTCCCGAACAGCCGCCGCCCTTCGCCGGCCACATAGAACGCCTCGTCGATGGCTTCCTGCACGTCGCCCCGCGTCTCGGCCAGTACCTTGCCCATCTCGCGCGTCATATCCCGCGCGTATTTTTCCTTGTTTTGGATGAGAATGCTGCCGGCCCTCACGAGAATCTCTGCCCGCTTCGGCGCCGGAACCAGTCTCCATGTAGCGAAGGCTTTTTTGGCCGCGGCCACGGCAAGCGCCACATCCTCGGCATGAGACGAAGGAAACGCCCCCACCACGTCCGAGTGCTCCGCGGGATTCAGGTTCAGGATGGTCTTGCCGCTCACGGCAGGCAGCCACTGGCCGCCGATCAGATTGTGAAACGTGGGATAGGTCATGAGAACCTCGGTAAAATGGGGGTCAGGCTCCAATTCTGGTACCCTCAACCCGGCTGAAATAGTACTCCAAAGCCTTCTGCCTGCGCTTGAAAGCGCCCTTCCCCGTGCCTTGGAGACACATGAGTTTACCGCACCGTTTCCCGGAATGGCACTGGAAGGCCAAAAAGGCCCCGAAAGTCTCGCCTTTTTGACCCACCGGCGACGTTCCGGCCCGCTGGCCGTACAATAACAGTGAGGTAGAACCAGCTTCCAAATGTCATTGACCGGTTACCCTTCACGATCTTCGCGTTCGCACGGCCTTCGCTCGCTCTTCAGCATGTTTTCCAGCGACCTGGCCATCGATCTAGGCACTGCCAACACACTGGTCTACGCGGCCGGCAAGGGCATTGTTGTCAACGAACCCTCCATCGTCGCCATCAACAAGAACACCGGCGAAGTGGAGGCTGTAGGCAAAGAAGCCAAAGAGATGCTGGGCCGCACGCCCGGCAACATCGTGGCCATCAAGCCCATGAAAGACGGCGTCATCGCTGACTTCAAAGTCACCGAGAAGATGCTTAACTACTTCATTCAGAAGGCGCACAACCGCAAGATGCTGGTCCATCCCCGCATCGTCATCGGCGTGCCCTCTGAGATTACGCAGGTGGAAAAGCGCGCGGTCGAGGACTCGGCCTACCGCGCCAAGGCCAGCGAAGTCTACCTCGTGGAACAGGCCATGGTGGCTGCAATCGGCGCCGGACTGCCCATCACCGAGCCGGGCGGCAACATGGTGGTCGACATCGGCGGCGGCACGACAGACATCGCGGTGATCTCGCTCTCGGGCATCGTCTATTCGCGCTCGGTGCGCATGGCCGGCAACCAGATGGACGAGGCCATTACCAACTACCTCAAGCGCAAGTACAACCTGCTCATCGGCGAGCGTACCGCAGAGCACATCAAAATCGAGATCGGCTCCGCCTTCCCGCTCGACAAGCCTTTATCGATGGAGATCAAGGGCCGCAACCTTATTGAAGGCGTGCCCAAGACCATTTCCATCGACGATAGCGAGATTCGCGAGGCCCTGGGCGAGTGCATTGCCGTCATCATGAACGCCATCCGCGTCGCCCTGGAGCGTACCCCGCCCGAGCTTTCCGCCGACATCAGCGATCGCGGCATTGTGCTTACCGGCGGTGGCGCGCTCATCAAGAATCTTGACAAGCGCATTCGCGAGGAAACCGGCCTGCCCGTCTCCGTGGCCGACGACCCGCTCGCCTCGGTTGTGCTCGGCACCGGAAAGATGCTCTCCGACTTCCGGCTCCTGCGCAAGATCAAGATCGACTAAGCAGTGGACAGTGAACAGCGGACAGTGAACAGCGGAAGCTCCCCAACCTGCAACCGCACACTGGTCACTGCTCACTGACAACTGTTCACTGGCTCTTATGGAATCCGTCTTCACCCGCTACCGGAACATCATCGTGCTGCTGGCCATCCTAGTGGCGCAGATCCTGGGGCTTGCCATGCAGGTACGCCGAACGGGCGAAGGCCGCGCGGCCACGGATACCAGGGACGCATCCGGAGTCCGCCTGATCCGGTACTGGGCGCAATCGCTGGTGACTCCGCCGGAACGGGCATTCCAGAGTTCAAAGATGGGTGTCCTCTATTTCTGGCAGAACTACATTGACCTGCGCCACGTGCGCCAGCAGAACCAGGAACTGCAGGACGCCATCGGCCGGCTGCGCCTGGAACAGGCATCGCTGATGGAAGATGCCCGTGAAGGCGAGCGGCTCCAGGCTCTGCTCGACTTCCAGCACCGATACATCTACACAACGCTGCCCGCGCAGGCCATCGGCTCCAGCGGCAGCGATCAGTCGCGCGTCTTCTACCTCGACAAGGGCGCGAGCGAAGGCCTCAGGCCCGACATGGCCGTCATCACCGCCGACGGCATCATGGGCAAGGTGCGCGACGTCTTTCCGCACACTGCCCAGGTGCTCGCCATCAACGACCAGACCAGCGGCGCCGGCGTGATTCTTGAGACAACCCGCGTCCGCGGCATTCTCACCGGCAACGCCTCCGGCCAGCTTGAGATCGTCGGCATTCTCGCCGACGACCGCATCAAGCCCGGCGAAAAGGTTCTTACCGCCGGCGGCGACCTGGTTTTCCCCCGCGGCCTGCCTGTGGGTGAGGTCGAAAGAGTGGTGCGCGATCCCGAGCGCGACGCCTTCATCGACGTAATTCTGAAGCCCGCCGCTCATCTTGACCGTTTTGACGAAGTGCTGGTCATCACCAACACTGAACCCCGCTTCTCGCCCGAACAGCAGCAGGACCTGGCCACAAGCGAAGCCGTCAAAGGCGCTGAGGCCGAGACCATCAAAGACCAGTTGAAAGCCTCTCAAATCATGGCCGAGCGGCTGCCCGGCCTCATCGATCCCAACCTTCCGCCCGAACAGCAGCCGCTGCTGGACACATCGAACCCCAACCCCGTGGCCCACCCGCCCCAGGCCTTGCATCCTGACCGGTTCACGCCGGGAGCCGGTGCGCAAACCGCTCCTGACGCCACGGCCAGCCCAACAGCAAGCGCGCCCGTCAGGACTCAGCCGGGCACAAAGCCCCAGACTGCAAAACCCCAGACTGCCAAGCCCGAGAGGAATCCTTAGCCATGCCCGTTCTGGGCGCCGACTCCCGCCGCGAATTCGAGGTCCGCCACTACCCGATGCTGGCCTATGCACTGGTGCCGCTGACGGCCCTGGTGCTGCAGGCCTGGCTCCCTCGCGTACTTGGGCCTTACGCCTGGTTCGACCTGCCCCTGGTGGTCACCATCTACATTGCCCTCAGCCGCCGCAGCCCCATTCAGGGCACTCTAATGGGCGCGGTCATGGGAATCCTTGAAGATGCGCTCACTCACCGCCCTATCGGCATCAACGGCATCGCCAAAACCATGGTCGGCTTTCTCGCCGCGTCGTTGGGTGTCCGCATTGACGTGGAAAACCACACCATCCGCCTTCTTCTTAATTTCCTGCTCTCCCTGCTTTCGAGCGCAATCTTCATCTTCACCTGCCGCATTCTGCTCGGCCTCGATCTGGAATGGCGGTGGTTCGCTGAACTGTTCCGCGCCGTCGGCAACTCGCTGATCGCCATGGTGCTGTTTCCCCTGCTCGACCGTCTGCAAATCAAGGAATGATCAAAAGCAGGGAATAGAGATTAGGGAGTAGGGACGAAACAATAGCAGCGGTATCCAAAGGCGTAGAAGCATGATTTCCATTCACGGCAAACGCGACGAAAAGCTCTCCACCCTCAAGTTGACGGTGGTGCAGTATGGAATTCTTGCCGTGTTGCTCGTCCTCACTGCCCAGCTCTGGCGGCTCCAGGTGCTCGGCGCGCAGAACTTTCGCCAACTGGCGGAACAGAACCGCATCCGCAAGGAGCCCATCCTGGCCCCGCGCGGCAAGCTGTTCGACCGCGAAAGCCGTCTCGTCGTCGACAACTACCCCTCCATCTCCTGCTTTCTCGTCCGGGAACAGAGCCGCCACGTGGATGACGATCTGCCGCTGATCGCGCGCGGTCTCAACCTTGACCTGGACCAGTTGCGCGCCACTCTGCGACGTTACCGCGCCGCGCCCGGCTACCAGCCCATCCCGATCAAGCAGGACATTACCGCCGACGAACAGGCGTTTATCGAGTCGCATCGCAACGAACTGCCCGAGCTTGAAACCATCGACGAGGAACGCCGCCTCTATCCGCGCGACGGCTTCGCGGCCCATCTCATTGGGTATGTGGGAGAAGTCAGCGAAGAAGATCTGAACAACCCGCGCTTTGCCTACTACGAGCCCGGCGACGTCGTTGGCAAAGGCGGCATCGAGGAGACTTACGACCAGCTTCTGCGCGGCCAGGACGGCTCCCGCGAAGTCATCGTCGACAGCCACGGCCGCGCCGTGGGCAACCTGGGAGTCCTGCATGCCATCCCCGGCCAGGATCTGCGGCTGACCATCGATAACGATCTGCAGCGCGCGGCGGAGTTGGCGCTCGGCGACCGCAATGGCGCCATCGTGGCCATGGACCCGCGCAACGGCGACATTCTCGCCCTGGTCTCCCGTCCCAGCTTCGACCCCAACGCCTTCGCCGTGCGCATCAACCGCAGCGACTGGAACAAGCTCATCACCGACCCCGACCACCCGCTGATGAACAAGGCCATCCAGGCGCAACTGGCGCCCGGATCGACCTTCAAAATCCTCATGTCCGTCGCCGGCCTCCAGGAGGGCGTCGCACAGGACATGAAGATCAACTGCTCTGGCGGCTGGGGTCCCTATGGATTCTTCCACCACTGCGACGAACATCACGGCGCGGTCGACATCCACACCGCGATCCCCTACTCCTGCGACACCTTCTTTTACATGCTTGGCGACAAGCTCGGCATCGACAGAATCGCGAAGTACGCCACCGCCTTCGGCTACGGACAAAAGACCGGCATCGATCTACCCAACGAGCAGGCCGGCCTGATGCCTTCCGCGCAGTGGAAGCTGAAGAACTACCACGCCCGCTGGTATCCGGACGAAACGCTCGATGTGGCCATCGGCCAGGGCGCTGTGGAAGCTACACCGCTGCAACTTGCGCGCATCATCGGCGGCATCGCCTCGGGAGGACACATGGTTCGCCCCCGCGTGGTCTTCCCCGATCAGCTCCCACAGGATTTTCGCAAGGCGCTGCTCGAGAGCTTTCCGGGCAGCGGCGATGTGGATATTCCCATCGACCCTGAAAACTGGGTCACGATCACCGATGGCATGGCCGACGTCACCCAGCCCGGCTACTTCCACACCGCCGGCTCGGCTCACCTTGAAGGCATCGACTTCGGCGGCAAAACAGGCACGGCGCAGACCATGAGCCACGAGGCCCTCGGCCGCATTGGCAAGAGCAAAAACAACAACCCCAATGTCTGGTTTGTCGGCGTTACCCCCCGCCGCAATCCCGAGTTGGTGGTCGCCGTGCTCTGGCAGAACGGCGAATTCAGCTACTACCCTGCCCGCATCGGCGCAAAGGTTGTCTCGGCTTATGTTGAGAAGCAGCGCCGCCTGGCGCACAACCTTGTGCCCGTCAAAGCAGCGGCTCCGGCGGAGATGGGCGCTGTTTGGACGACCCCTGACACTGGCAACAAGGCAGCCAATCAGAACGGCAGTGCAACACGATTGCAGGCCGGCAACTTCCTGGTCAAGAACGGCCAGATCGTGGCCCAGGCCAAAACGGATTCGCGGCCCGGAGCCCCGCCCTCGCAAAAATCAGCCTCCGCATCGGGCTCGCGTCCCGCCGCCACCAAATCCTCGCAGCAAGTGGTGCGGCTCGCAACTCCTGGAAGGCAGCCATGAGGAACCCCAGACTTCGCATCTTCAGCTTTTACGAGTTTGACTGGCCGCTCCTCGCCATGGTGCTGTTGCTGTGCGCCCTCTCGGTCATTGAGATCTACTCGGCCACTCTTCACACCAAGTACGTCGGCTTCCACACCAAGCAGATGCTCTGGATCGCCGCGGGCCTGGTCGCCATGTTTGTCTTCTCCAAGATCGACTATCACCGCCTGATCGATTGGGCTCCCTGGGCCTACGGCGTCTGCCTGCTGGCGCTCGTTGCGGTCTTGGCCGTCGGACACAAGGCAATGGGCGGACGCCGTTGGCTCAAGCTCGGCCCGGTGCAGTTTCAGC
>CAYQOQ010000017.1:0-47728 GCA_964419175.1 uncultured Occallatibacter sp.
TAACCTGAGCGTACCACAGCACCGGAGCGGCCAGCAGCAGGGCGTCGATGCGGTCCAGAACGCCGCCGTGGCCGGGGAGCAGGTCGCCGGAATCCTTGACGCCGGCCCCGCGCTTGAGGGCGGACTCAGCCAGATCGCCCACCTGCGCTGCGACGTTGACCAACACGGCCAGCAACAGCCAGTACCAATAGTCGCCGGGATAGGACAAGACAAACGAGTTCCAGCTCTGAAGCAGCACGGCAAGGCCCATAAGAATGCCAGCGGCCATCATGCTGCCGGCCACAGAGCCCAGCGAGCCCTCCCAGGATTTGTTGGGGCTGATCGTGGGCGCGAGTTTGTGGCGGCCCCAGGCGCGGCCCACGTAAAGGGCGACGGTATCTCCGGCCCAGACCGCGCACAGCAGGAAAGTGACCAGCGACGGGCCATTCGCCGCCTCGTGCAGGGTGGGCACGGCAATCAATGTGAGGCCGATATAGAGCAGGCAGAAGATGGAAGCGGAAGCATCCGTAATGACCTGCGTGACCGGCTTGAAGAAGGTGCAATAGACGAGCAGCGTAAGACTCAGGACGCCGAAGATAGCCGCGGTGCTGTCAGGCCAGCGAAAGTTGGCGCCAAACAGCAACCCGATTGCCACCACGACCGCAATGCGCGGCGGATGGCTTCCACTCTTCTCTGCCAGGCCCAGGTACTCCCATGCAGCCAGCACCGCTACCGCCATCACGGCCAGAGCAAAGAGCCAATGCCAGTTCGGCCCCAGGAATACCAGAAACAGAACCAGCGGAATCAGGATAGCGGCGGTAAGTATTCGTTTCATCCACGGTTGAGAATACACCGTTGGGGCGGGGTGGGAGGACGGCTCAAGATCAATAGTCTGTGTAAGACGCGAAACAGGTACCGCTTTTGTCGAATCTACTCTGCAGTTCAGCTAGCAGCGATCTTAATGCGGTTGGGATCCTCTTCCACCTCGCCGCAGTCTTCGCCGAGTCCGCCGTAGCGGCGCTCGCGGCGCTGGAAGTCGGCAATGGCTTCGAGCAGGTGAATGCCGCGGAAGTCGGGCCAGTAGCGCTCGGTGACGAAGATCTCCGTATAGGCAATCTGCCACAATAAATAATTTGAAATGCGCATCTCGCCGGAGGTGCGGATCAGCAGGTCGGGGTCGGGCATGTGCGCCGTGTAGAGATGGCGGTGAATGTCTTCTTCGCTGATGCGCTCGGGGCTGATGTTCTTCAGCTTCATCTCGGCGGCGAGGCCGCGAAAGGCGTCCACCATCTCCGAGCGGCCGCCGTAGTTGAGGGCTAGGGTGAGCGTAGTGCCGGTGTTGCGCGCGGTTGCGTCGGCGGCCCAGGCCATCTTGTCCTGCACCTCGGGGGGCAGCTCGTGGGTGCGGCCGATGTAGCGTATGCGGACGTTGTTGTCCATCATGCGCTGCAGGTTGCTCTCAAGGTAGCTCCTGAGCAGGCGCATGAGAAAACTGACTTCGGCGCGGGGACGGCGCAGATTGTTTTCCAGGGAAAAAGCGTAAAGCGTAAGCCAAGGCAGGCCGATGCGGGAAGCGGTTTCCGTAACGAGTTGCACGCTTTTGGCGCCCTGCTGATGTCCGAGGAAGCGCTTGAGCGAGCGCTGGCCGGCCCAGCGGCCGTTGCCGTCCATGATGATGGCCACGTGCTCGGGCAGGCGCTCGGGTTTCAACGTTGCATAGACGGCGCGCTCCTCATCTGTCAGTTCATGGATACGCAGCGTGCCGGGTAGATACAAAGGAGTCGCCTCAACCATTCCATTTGCGGCTTCCAGGACTGGCGCCCCGGGAGCATCAGAACATCGACACCAGGAGAGCTTTCGCCGGCTCCGGATCGAGGGCCGCATCCCCCGCGATTCTCCGTTTGGCACAGAATCTTTCGGTTGCCACAGCCACGAAGTAACACAATCGACCCTAGCACAAGCGTCTATGCGCTGCAATCGCCGGGCGCGCAACACCAGCGGAGCAGACAAGCACCAGGAGCGCCGCCGGACCACGTCGGCGGCCCGGCGCGAAACGCTTGCGCCGGAGGGCCTAAGCGGTGCGGCGGCGGCCCGTGGCGGCGTCGCGCACGGCGCTTGAGAGCAGCGTCCGCTGCAGCGAGTCCAGATGCGGCAGCAGAGCGGCAATCTCGGCGAGGAACGGGTCGGCGAGGATGGAGAGCACCTCTTCTTCGCGAAGGCTTCGCGAGTCCCGCACCAACTGGCACACGTTCACTTCGAGGGCCATAGCGAGCCGTTCGAGCGAGCCAAGGGTGGGGATCGCCTTGCCGTTCTCGATTTTGGAGATGTAGGTGCGGGGCACCTGCATGCGTCCGGCCAGTTGCCGCTGGCTGAGATGGCGCGCGCGGCGAATCTCGCGCACCTGTCCGGCCACCTGCAATCCGGCTTCGGCCGAAGAAGGCACGGCCGGGCTGGTCACCAGTTGCGGCGCAAGAGGGATTGGCTCCTCAATGTCGAGGGGCTGGTGGCAACGTCTGCAAAGGGAGTTTGTGGTCCGGTACTGCATGAGCCTGCAGTGCTCACACCGCACTACTTCGCGTGATTCCACGCTGACAAGAGTGGTAGCCATAGGCTATGGTGCGGAGCGCCAGAGCAGGAACCCCGGGGTGCTTTTTTGGCACCGCGTTAGGTGTTACTGTCGAGGAAGTGAACCATAATTGTCAAGTGCAAACTAGGGGTCAATTTGAAGAAACCCGGACAATTCTCTGAAAAACCAGAGGAATAACGAACCAAGTTAAGCAACAGGCGCAGAAAAAAATGCGCGCCGGCGCGGAGCCAGGAAAAAGGCTGCCGGCAGGGAGAAGCAACAATGACCGATGGCTTGGAGACGCAATTTGGGGCAAAGCACGGGCGCGAGCGGGCCTGGCAACTGCTGACCGAATGGACCGCGAGCGAGAGCCTGCGCAAACATGCGCTGGCGGTGGAGGCCTGCATGGTTGCGTGTGGCGAGGCGGAGGCCGACCGGCTGGGACTAGACGGTGAAGAGCGGGCAGAACTTCTTGAGCTTTACGCGACCACCGCCCTGTTGCACGACTTTGACTACGAGCGGCATCCGACAGCCAACGAACACCCCTTTGTGGGCGTGCGCGAGCTGGAGCGGCTGGGCTGGCCGCTGGCGTTGCGCACGGCGATTCTGGGCCACGCGCAGTATTCCGGAGTGGCGCGCGAAACGCATCTGGCCAAGGCGCTGTTTGCCTGCGACGAGCTGTCCGGCTTATTGACGGCCTGCGCGCTGGTAAAGCCCAGCAAAGCAATCGCGGACGTGGAGACAAAGAGCGTACGCAAAAAGATGAAGGACAAAGCCTTTGCGCGCGGAGTGAACCGGGAGGATGTGATCCAGGGCGCGGCAGAGCTGGGCGTGGAGTTGGACGCGCACATCGCGTTCTGCATTGAAGCGATGAGGAAACGGTCGGCGGCGCTGGGGCTTTAGAGCAGAACCAGAGTCCCTGTGTCCTGTTGAGTGAATGCGAGGTCGCCGCTTCCTGATGGTCGCGTCGACTTGGATGCACTGCTTTCGGGATACACCAACTCTGGTTCTGCTATAGCTTCCAGCGCGGTGTGTATTGAGAGCGAGCGGTCCGCGCTTCTTGATCAAAGCCGTAAATGAACCGAAAGTTGTACCCCTTCGCAGCTTGAAGTAGCCGCAAAAGTGGAAGATAATCGTGTGACCCTGGAAGAAATCCCCGTTACCGCCAGGGCCTTGCTCTATGCTAAGACGCTCCGGAAAGAAGACCGTTCTCGATCCCGATGCGCAGAGCTGCCGCTCTGCGGAGCTGGAAGCGATTAACGCGCTCTACAAGCAGGAGATGGAGGCCAACATCGCAGCGCTTCGCGAGCGGCGGCGCCACACGCGGCTTGAGAAGTCGGTGGCGCACTGGACCGAGTACTGGCCGGTCGCGGTGGGCGTTGTCCTAAGCTTTTTCGCTCCGCAGGCGCGCGACTTGCTGGCCCCGTTCCAGCAATGGGGCTTGTGGCTTGTCTTCCCCTTTGTAGCTCTGGCCCAGCGCCCTGAGATTTACATGGGCGACACGATGGCTGCGCTGCTGCCAACGGTCATGCTCTACGCGCAGTTTCCGCTGGAGGGGTTTCTGGCAAAAATCCTGCTGAAGGGAAACGTAACCCTTACCGGGGTGATGGGGCAGGTGCTCTTCATCCACGCACTATGCATCGTCGAGCTATGGCTAGTGAGCGGGGCGATTTGGCAGGTGCTGGCGCGATAGAGCATGGTCGGAATTGCAGTAAACCGAAGACATGTACTCCAGTGGCTTTTTCATCAAGTAAAAGCCACCTTTCCATACACTCAAAATGCCTGCACTCATTCCGAAAATGCTCTAGAGCCTTCCTGGTTCAGGACGCGCTCCTGGCGCTTGGACCGTGTCCATCCAAGACATTCATCTCCCCAAAAGCGCCGTCAACCGCGCTTCAGGCCAGCGGGTCCTTCGCCCTCAGTTCAGCCACAATTTCAGCAGCTGCGACGCGGGCTTTCTCTTCCTCGTCGGGAGGGAAGCTGATGGCGCCGACGCGCGCATGGCCGCCGCCGCCGTAGCGCTCGCAAACCTGCGCCAGATTGACCATGGTCGCCGGGTCGACCTTCGTCCACGGGTTCGAGCCCACGGCCACCTTGGTGCGGAAGCTCGACTTCGACAGGCCGATCGAGTAAACGGCGTTCGGGTACAGGTAGTAGGGGATGAACTTGTTAAAGCCTTCGAGCGGATGGTCGGTGATGTCGAAGAAGATGGTGCCGTCGCGCTCTTCGGCGCGGCTGCGGATCAGTTCCATCGCCTGGCGGTGACGCACCAGCAGCGGCTCCAGCAGGCCGGCGACAAAGGGCTGGCTGAGAACTTCGGCCAGCGGCATCTCGGTAAGCAGCGGAATGAGGCGCGGAATAAACACCGGGTCCTGGCTCGCCTCGATGATGAGCGTCAGCTTCATGGCCGGCGCAGCCATTTCAACGGCGGACTCGGGGCTCTCGTAGAGCGCCCCATCGACGATGTTGGCCCAATGAATCAGATCGGCGACCGGCTTGGTGTCGAACCCGAACTTCGTCGAGCCGATGTGAGCCAGAAAGCTGGTGCACGAGGTGTAGTTGGGGTCGAAAAACTTTTGTCCCGGAGGAGGCGTGTTCTGCTGGTAGTCCAGAAAACTCTGGCGATCCTCGTCCGTGAGGAAGGCGGACTGGTGGTGATCGAACCACCATGTGATCTTGGGCGAGGCGGAGTATTTGAAGTCGACGATGGCGTTCTCGTCGCCCGTGAACTCGCTCACGTCAAAGAGCGCGCCGGCGCGATGGACCAGGCCGTGATACTCATACGTAGCGTCGCCGCCGATGCACTCGCGATGGAAGCGCGTGAACATCGAGGCCGAGCAGGCGCCGTCGAAACATTTGTCGTGATAGAAAACGCGAACCCGCAAGAGCTGAGTTCCTCCTGAGCCGGAAGGCGAAAATAGCCGGAACTGTTAAGCATCAAGGGCTGGGCTGGTTGTGTCAAGGCAGGGGGATACATCTGCCGGCGTCAAAAGCAGCGCGTCGCCGGAGGGTGAGCGCTGGTTTACCGCCTGTTGCGCACGGAAATAATACGGTGTAATATCTCATATTATGAGCACTGTGCGCACCATCAGTTTCCGCATTCCCGCCGACAAAGTCGCTGAACTGGATTCCATCGCCAAGGCCATGGACCGCGACCGCAGCTACCTGCTGAACGAGGCGGTGGCAAGCTATTTGAGCGAGCAGCAGCGGTTTGTGGCGATGGTCGAAGAGGGGCGGGAAGACATTCGCGCCGGCCGAACTATCAGCCACCAGGAAGTTGAGCGCATGGTCAGCGAATGGGAACGCACAGGCCGATGAACGTCTTCTGGTCTGCCGCCTCTGTGAGGCACCTTAAAGAGATCGTCGAATACATTCAACCGGAAAGCGTCGTGGGAGCGGTCACTATCCGCAGGAGAATTCTCCAAGCTGTGTGGCGGGCAGGGCAGATGCCTTACTCGGGACGAGTGGGGCGCGTGGAGAAAACGCGTGAGGCGGTGGTGCCAGGGTCGCCTTTTATTGTCGTGTACCAGATCTCGGCCCAGGCGGTTGAGATTCTAGGCGTCTGGCACGCCACCCGCCTTTGGCCGGAATCCTTCTAGAGCGGAACTGCTCCAAAGGCAAATGCGTAGAGTATCTTTCCATCAGTAGAAGTCGTTG
Organism: uncultured Occallatibacter sp.; assembly: GCA_964419175.1. Classification (GTDB taxonomy): domain Bacteria; phylum Acidobacteriota; class Terriglobia; order Terriglobales; family Acidobacteriaceae; genus Telmatobacter. The sequence goes on from CAYQOQ010000017.1 coordinate 6,203, forward strand.
ACCGAAAACCTGTTTCATTTTGAAGGAGGCTCCGTGGAGCCGGAGATTCAACCTGCGTCGCAGAGCGAAGAGCCAGCCAGTGCAGACGCGCGTGGCAGTGATCCACAGGAGCCGTTGACGCCTGGTCCAAACTCCCGGGAGATTCGCGGCATGGACTGGATGCTGAACGGACCGCACGGTCTGCGGGCGGGATGGTCGCTGGCAATTTTCGTTATCCTGTTCCGCCTGTTCAGCGTGATCGTCGGAACCATCGCAGTGGGGCTTTACCCTGCTGTTACGAAATACGATTTTTCGCCGGCTACGACGCTGGTCGGCGAGTCGGTTCCGTTTCTGGCGATGCTGGGGGCCGTTGCGATGGTGGGCCTCTTTGAACACTGCGGGATCGAGGAATTTAACCTCAGCGGGCCACGGCGTCCGCTAAATTTCTTCTCCGGCATCGCGGCGGGGTTTCTGGCGCTCTCGGCGCTGGTAGCAGCGCTCGCGTGGGGCGGCTGGCTGCACTTTGGGCCGATTGCTCTCACGGGAGCCGCAGTGGTGAAGTTCGGCGCACTGTGGGGCTGCGCGTTTCTGCTGGTTGGCTGCGTGGAAGAGGGCATCTTCCGCTGCTTTCTGCAATTCACGCTCACCCGCAGCATCAACTTCTGGTGGGCGCTCGCGATCGTCGGCGGCCTTTGCGCCGATCTGCTTTTGCGGTCAAGGGGTCAGGTGGGCATCGTCGCTTTCTTCTGGATGACGCCGCTGGCTGCCATTACGGGCAACGCCCTCTGGGGCGTCTTTGCCGTGGCAATACTGGGGATTGCCCCCTGCTTCGTTCTTCACCTGAAGAACGCGACCCACAACGGCTTCTGGCAGGCGGCATGGGTCACCTCGACGCTGTTCGGCTTTATCCACACCGGCAACAACGGCGAAAACTGGATCGGGATCTTTGCCGCGGCAACCATCGGGTTTGTGTTCTGCGTGAGCATCTGGGTAACGGGCTCTGCGTGGTGGGCCATCGGCTGCCACGCGGCATGGGACTGGGCGGAGACTTATTTCTACGGCACGGCCGACAGCGGCTTGCCCGCCAAGGGACACTACCTCACCACCAGTCCGGCAGGGAATGTATTGTGGAGCGGCGGCGCCGATGGGCCGGAGGGCAGCCTGCTGGTGCTGGGCGCGATCGTGCTGCTGTTGGTGGCACTGCTGGCCATTTATGGGCGCAAGCGGGCGGCCATTCGCGCCGAGGCGGCCGTGGAACAGTTGACCGCCTGAGAAGTGCGCCGCCGAGTCTTTGCGACAAATATAACTGCGAGCTGCAACACGGAGCCGCGCGTTCCGTAGCGGTATCCTGTTGATGACCTATGGCTGACATTCTCCCGATAGACCGGGCGCGCCTTGCCGGTGCGGTTCGAGCCCCATTCAAACGAAAACGACGCTGGGCGAGAATTGCGCTCGGGTGCGCCGGCGGCTTGCTCACGCTGGTTTTGCTGGCTGCATGTGTGGGCGTGATGTGGCTGCGTTCGGCGGCCAAGGCCGCTCTGCCGGTGCTGGATGGAGATGTGCATGTCGCCGGGCTTACTGCTCCGGTCGTGGTGCGGCGCGATGGACATGGAGTGCCGCACATCGAGGCGGCCACGCAGGACGACCTGCTTGTGGCGCAGGGCTATGTGACGGCGCAAGATCGGCTGTGGCAGATGGACGCTTACCGCCGCAACGCCGACGGCGAGTTGGCGGAGATCATGGGTCCCTCGCTCGTCGAGCACGACAAGGCGCAGCGCGTGCTGCAATTCCGCAAGACGGCCGAGCGCATGTATGCGAATCTGTCCGCGGCGGACCGGGCGCGGCTGGACGACTACGCGCGCGGCGTGAATCTCTTCATCGAGCAGCACCAGGATTCGCTGCCCGCTGAGTTCCACTTGCTGTTCTATCGTCCCCGGCCGTGGACCGGCGTGGACTCGGTGAGCGTGGGGCTGATGATGGTGCAGATGCTGGATACGCACTGGCCCACCAAGCTCTCGCGGGAACGGATCGCGGCCAGGCTGAACAACGAAAAGCTCGAAGCCGATCTTTACCCGGTGGGCTCGTGGCGCGATCATCCGCCGACGGGCCTGGTGCTCGACCTGAGCCAGCCACATGCGGAACCGCCTCCCAGCAAGGGCGACGACGAGGACGACGAAGATGAGCCTTCAACGGCGAATGCCGCGCCGGCAGGGGTCAATCCGCGCGCGCTGCTGGCTTTGCTGGGGCTGCCTGATTGCGATGGCTGCGCGGCTGGCTCGAACAACTGGGTGGTCGCCGGCAAGCACACCGCCAGCGGCAAGCCGCTGCTCTCGAACGACATGCACCTGGGCCTGACGGTTCCGAATATCTGGTTCATGGCGGACCTCAAAGCACCGGGGTTTCATGCGGCGGGCGTCACGCTGCCGGGGCTGCCGTTTGTGATTGCCGGACACAACGAACACGTGTCCTGGGGCTTCACGGCGCTGATGGGCGACGTGCAGGATCTCTACATCGAGAAGCTCGACGGCAAGGGAAACTATCAGGATCTCGACGCCCAGTGGAAGCCGCTCACGGTGGACCACGAAGTAATCAAAGTGCGCGGCGGAAAGAACGTCGTGCTCGACGTTCTTTCCGCCGCGCACGGGCCGCTGCTGAATCCAATTCTGCCCAAGGAGAGGCGGGCCATTGCGCTGAAGTGGACGCTCTACGACCCGTCGCTCAACTCCCTGCCGCTCTACCAGATCGACACGGCGGCCAACTGGACGGAGTTTTCCGCGGCGCTCGAAACCTGGAGCTGGCCGACGCAGAGTTTGGTCTACGCCGACGACCAGGGGCATATTGCCTATCACGCGATTGGCAAGGTGCCGCTGCGGGCGGACGGGCTTGCAAGAAGACCGATTCAAGTTGGCGGTGGGGCCAGCGCACATGAGTGGCAGGGCTACATTCCATTCGACAAGATGCCGAGTGCGGTCGATCCGCCTTCGGGATTTCTGGCGACAGCCAACGCGCGCGTGACGACGGAAGCATCGCCCTACCCGCTCGCGCTCGAGTGGGTCGATCCCTATCGCGCCGAGCGCATTTACAAGGCGCTGGACGGGCGCGACGGACTGACACCGAAAGACCTGCTCGCGGTCCAGACCGATGTGTACAGCGAGGTGGATCAGGAAATGGGGCAGCGGCTAGCCTATGCCATCGACCAGACCGACGGCTCAGACGACGGGCTGCACCAGGCCGCCGACCTGATGCGAAGCTGGGATGGAAAGTTGACCACCGACTCCGCCGCCGCCTCAATTGTGACCCAGGCCCGCAAGGCGCTTTGGCCGCTGATTCTGGAGCCGAAGCTGGGCAAGGACGTCGAAGACTATCGGTGGCTCGAGTCCGACTTTGCCGAGGAAGAAATTGTGATGCACGCCAAGCCCGAGTGGCTACCCAAGAACTACAAGGACTGGGACGCGCTGCTGACCGCCGCAGTGCGCAAGGGCATGGAAGACGGCAACGCGCCGGGCAAGGTCGCCGATTGGCGCTACGGAAACTGGCATGTGATCGATCTCGAACATCCGCTGGCTGGGTTCCTACCTCTCGCCGGCCGCATCGCCGGAACCGGCGCTCAACCGCAGAGCGGCGACACCACCACGGTGAAGCAGGTGGGCCGCACCTTTGGGCCCTCGCAGCGATTCACCATGGACTGGAACAACGTGGACGGCTCGACCGAGAACATTGTGCTGGGCGAGAGCGGCGATCCGTACAGCCCGTACTTCCGCGACCAGTGGAACGACTGGTACGGGGGGACGACATTCGCGCTGCCCTTCTCCCCGGCAGCCGTAGCGGGGCAGACGCGGCACACGCTGCGGCTGATGCCATGAAGAGCGAGGGATCAGAGATCAGGGATCAGGGATCAGATCCCGAACGCCGGGATTCCCATAAATCGGGCTCCCCAGCGACAGACCGGGTGCCCCAGGTCCCGGGGTCCCCGGCGACAGGTCTTGGTCGCTGGGGTGAGGATTCGATTTTGGGACCTGGGAATTCTCACCACTGGCAGCGGTTCGTTGGCCCCGCGGTGATTCTTGCGGTCGCCGTTGTAGCTGTCGCGCCTCAACTCGTGCACGGCAACTCCTGCGGGCACGACTTCGACTTCCATCTTGTCTCGTGGTTCGACGCACTCAGCGCATGGCGGCACGGGATTCCCTACCCGCACTGGGCGGCCAGCGCAAATTACGGCGCGGGTGAGCCGCGTTTTGTCTTCTACTCCCCGCTGACGTGGATGATGGGCGCCGCGCTCGCCAGCGTGTTACCGTGGGCACTGGTTCCCGTGGCGCTGACGTTTCTTCTGCTGGCCGGAACAGGCCTCGCGGCGCGGGCGCTGGCACGCGAGGCGCTCGACGACGGCGCGGCAACGCTGGCCGGGTGCATGGCGCTGTTTTCAGGCTATGCGCTGTTCACGGCCTACGAACGGTCGGCGTTTGCGGAACTTGCCGGGGGCGTGTGGATTCCGCTGGTGCTGCTCTTCGCCCTACGCAAAAGCAATGCGTACGGCGTTGCGGCTCTGGCCATCGCCATAGCCGGCGCGTGGCTCTCGAATCCAACCGTCGGCGTGATGGCCTGCTACCTGCTCGCGGCGGTGGCGCTGGTTCTGGCCCTGCTGAAGCGGTCGTGGACGGCCGTCCTGCGCGCCTCGGCCGGCGCATTGCTGGGGATGGGCCTGATAGCGATCTACCTGGTGCCCGCAGCATGGGAGCAGCGCTGGGTGGACATCCACCAGGTAACCGAAGACCCCGGGCAGACTCTGGAAAACAACTGGCTCTTTGCCATTCACGCCGACCCCTCGCTTGCCTATCACGACCAGGTGTTGCATACGGCGTCCATGATCGCGGTTGTCATGATCGTGCTGGCTCTGGGCGGCCTGCTGCTGTGTTGGCTGCGCGGACGGTTGCCGGGTGAGCGGCGATGGTGGGTTCCGCTCGCGCTGATTCCCGTAGCCATTCTGCTGCTCCAGTTTCCGTTCTCGCAACCGCTGTGGAATCTGCTGCCCGAGTTGCGCTTCCTGCAATTCCCCTGGCGCTGGCTGGTGGTTCTGGAAGCGCCGATGGCTGTCTTCGTTACTGCTGCCGTGTGGCCCCGCGCGTCGGCCCATAGGTGGCGGCGCATTGCAGTGGCGTCAGCCTGCGCCGCGGTCTTTATAGCGATGACGGCTTACGCGGCCAGCAGCCTGTTCCAGAGTTGCGACGAGGAAGACGCCGTGCCGGGCATGTTGGCTGTCTACGGCTCCGGCTCGGGGTTTATCGGCACCAATGAGTACGAGCCGATCGGCGCCGACAATGCGCATGTCGCTACTGGCCTCCCCGCAGCCTGCCTGGTAAGTGACCCCGCAATCGTGCTGGGCAAACCAACAGACGCGCCCGACACGCCACCCGCCTGGGATGCCACGCAAGGCAGTTGCGAAGCAACCTATGCGGCGGCTCCCAGTACTGCGCCCGAGCATCTGCGGATTGCAGCCACAACCGCTCATGCAGGCTACCTCATTCTGCGCCTGCGCAGCTATCCGGCCTGGCAGGTGAAGGTGAATGGGAAGGCCGCCGCTTCCCTTCCCTTGCGCGCGGATGGGCTGATAGCCGTACCCGTGTCCCAGGGCCCAGCCGATATCGCGGTAGACTGGACGGCGACGCCGGACACGATCCTGGCGCGCTGGCTGGGCGGCTTGAGTGCATTGGTGCTCCTCACCCTATGTTTCGTGCGGCGAAGGCGGTTATCATGATGGAAATGACCGTGGATGTGAAATCGCTGTTGAAAGACGGCGCGGAGCTGACCGACCGCGCCCTGAAAGAACTGCTTCCCTGCATGAAGACGGTGCCCTCGTCGATTCACCAGGCCATGCACCACTCCGTTTTTGCCGGCGGCAAGCGGCTCAGGCCCATACTGGCCATGCAGGCCGGGGCCACCATCGCGGGCGAAATGCCTGCGGGAATCGTCCAGTTGGGCGCGGCCCTCGAAATGCTGCACACCTATTCGCTCATCCACGACGATCTGCCCGCTCTCGACAACGACGACCTGCGCCGCGGCAAACCCACTTGCCACGTGGCCTTCGGCGAAGCGATTGCGATTCTGGCCGGCGACGCCTTGCAGACGCGCGCCTTCGAGGTGTTGGCCGGCCTCGACTCGCCGCCCGCCGCAACGGTGCAGATCATTCGCCTGATCGCCAACGCTGTAGGCACGGTGGATGGCATGATCGGCGGACAGGTGCTCGACCTCGAAAGCGAACACCAGAAGCCTACCGGTAAGCTGGTGGAAGCGATTCACCGCGCCAAGACCGGCGCGCTGATCCGCGTGAGCGTGGTGGCGGGGGGCGTGTACGCCGGGGCCACGATTCAAGACGTGGCCCGCCTGACCATGTTCGGCCTCAAGGCCGGCCTCGCTTTCCAGATTGTGGACGACGTGCTCGATATGACCGTGGACTCAGCGCAACTAGGCAAGACCGCGGGCAAGGACCAGGCGACGGAAAAGGCCACCTGGCCCGCCGTCTACGGCATCGAGCAAAGCGAGCGCGATGCGGCAAGGCTGATTGAAGAAGCCTTTGCGGCGCTCGAGCCCTTCGGCAGCCGCGCGGATGGATTGAAGGCCGTGGCGAAGTACCTGGTCGAGCGGAAGAACTAGCGGATGCTCTCGAAAACCGACATCCTCACCGCGCTGCGCGACTGCTTCGATCCCGAGGTAAAGCTGAACCTCGTCGACCTGGGCCTCATCTACTCGGTTGAAACCGGCCCGGACCCCGACTCGACGCCCGCCTGGCCGCGCCAGTGGGTCAAGGTCACCATGACGCTGACCACGCCGCAGTGCCCGGCCAGCGGCCTGATCTTCGAGCAGGTACACAACCGCCTTGCCGGCATTGCCGACATAAGCAAAGTTGAAGTCAATCTGGTGTGGGAACCGAAGTGGACGGCGCACCGCATCAGCGAAGCGGGACGCCGCCAATTGGGAATCTAAAAAACCTAGCGGCCGAGAACCCGCCCGAGCTTCTGGCGCTGGACCGCAAATTCCTCCACGGCGCCCTCGGCCTGGTTCAGCAAGTGCTGGACCTCGTCGATATAGCGAGGGAGGGTTTGCCACCAGGCCTTCAGCACGTCCTGCTGATCGAGCATGGCCAGGACAGTGCCTGTAGCTGCAGCGGCCAACCCGGCGCGGCGCTTGCCACCCAGCAGCAACGCTCCGCTGGCGACCAAGGTGCTGGCCGCCGCAATCCGGACCCAATGCATGGAGTCGGCCTCGGGAGCAGACTTCGGGGCGCTCTGCTCCTCTTCATAATCGCTGGAAAACCTGGAAAGCGGCAACACCACCATCTCATCTCCTTCGGTTCCTGACCGCGGCTGCCCGCGGAAACAGAAACCGTGTACTGAGTATCGCCCGAAAAACCACGCCCCAGAGGGAAAGTTTTCCTCAGACGTTCACAATGCCTAAAGTTGGCCTCAAAGTTGCATCTCGATCCGCATTCGGCCGGCCCGGTTTTCAGTCCAGGTCGAATTCGCGCAATGGCTTGACGTCGGGCGCGTCCTTGGCCTTGCGCAGGGCCTCGGCAAACTTCTTTTCCAGCAGATCGGCTTTGTTCTTTTCCGCGTCGACCGACTGGCGGAAGATGGACTCCTTGCGCTCTTCTTGCGCGCGCATCGCCTGGGCTGCGGTCTCCAGATCCTCGAACATCCGTTTGCGCGGTGCCGGGGTGTGGCTGACAACCAACCCGGTGGCTGCGTCAATACGGAGCATCGCTCCACAATCCGGGCAGGCTACTTCAAAAACCTTTTCTTTCCCTTTGGCCATATCACTGAGCATTGTAGGCGTTCAGGAGGCCGGTTGCACAGGGGGGTGCAAAATTGCTCGCCCCTAGCGGATCGCCACGTGGAGGTCGAATTGCTCTTCGGCCGGCAGCGGCTTTTCCCAGGTGCGGATGTAGTGGAGCAGGAGAACTCCGTCTCCCGCGCCGACAGCCTGAAACTGGAAGATCTGGAAGATGGGCCGGCCCACGCCCGGTTGCGCGGCCTGGGTCTGCGACTGGCCAATCAGCTTCAACAGAGGCGTCGATTTCGGGTGGACGTACCACATGTAGCCGGTGGTGGGGTTCGAGCGAAGATGGACTTCAAGAATGTCCCCGGTCTTCAGTTGGACCGACGCGCCCTTGTCCCCATCGGTGATGACCCTGGACGCTGCGAAAGCCAGCTCAGGAAGCAAGACCAGAACAAGAAGCACAAACAGCAGAAGCCAAAGACCGGAACCGAGCCGCTCGCGCATTTTTGGGGGCTTCATCGGGGGCTTCCTTTCGCGCGGCGATGAACGCGCACGCACATCTTCCGCCGCGCACTCACGAAGATACATCCGCAGTGAGCTACGCCGCAAACGCGTTGTCTGAAGCGTACGGGACTCAGCCCGTTCATACGGCGAGCAAAACGCTGATTCGCCGCCTCACTCTCCCTTGACATGCCTCTGCCGCGAAGCGAAAGATGAAGGCGCTGGATTTTCTCCGACTCCTCCGCAACACAGCACGGCAGGTAGAGAACATTTGATTGGCTGTGCTTATCTTCGCTTCAGGAAGACTCCTATGATACGCATTTCACCGCTACGTCTGCTCGGCTCGATCGCCGCTGCGATTTCGTTTTCGTTCATTGTCTCCGCAACGACGTCGGCCGCCGTCAGCAATCCGCCCAAACTCGACACCCCCGCGGAAAACCTGACGCCCCTCAAGATGGACCGGCTGGACCCATCCATCGACAAGATCGTTCCCGCAGGCGCAATCGTCGAGCGCATCGTCACCGGCTTCACCTGGATCGAAGGCCCGGTGTGGGCCGATGGACGCCTCTTCTTCGCTGAGATTCCGAGCAACAGCATTCGCACCTGGACGCCGGGGCAAGGCGTGAGCGTTTTTCTGCAACCTAGCGGCTACAAAGGCAGCGCTCCCTATGGCGGCCCCGAGCCCGGAACGAATGGGATGACGCTCGACGTGCGCGGACGCCTGACAGTTGCCGGGCACGCGCAGCGCGATGTCTTCAGATTTGAGTCGCTCGATCCGAAGGGGCCGATCACGATTCTTGCCGACAAATACCAAGGCAAGCAACTCAACAGTCCCAACGATCTGGTTTACAAGTCGGATGGCTCGCTCTACTTCACCGATCCGCCGTTTGGCTTGCGCACGCAGCAGGACAACGATCCCGAAAAGCAGCTCGCAGTGAACGGGGTCTATCGCATTCCTCACGCGCTCGAGCAGAAGCCGGGTGCCGCACCTGCGCGTGCTGAGTTGCAACTGCTGGTGAGCGACCTGACACGGCCCAATGGAATTGCCTTCTCGCCCGACGAGAAATATCTCTATGTGAATAACTCGCTGCCGAAGAAGATATGGATGCGCTACCGCGTAATGCCGGATGGAACGCTGACCGATGCAAAGCTCCTCTTCGACGACACAGCCGATACGCGCCCCGGTAATCCCGACGGCATGAAGGTGGATGTGGAGGGAAATATCTACAGTGCAGGCCCCGGCGGCGTGTGGGTTTTTTCGCCCGAAGGCAAGCCGCTCGGAACGATCCTGATGCCGGGCCGCGTTGCGAATCTGGCCTGGGCGGGAACGGATCACAAAATGCTTTACATCACCGACAGCGAGGGCATCTTCCGCGTCCACCTGAACATCGCCGGTGAGCCGGTAGCGAAGGGAAAGTAGCGGAGTTGGTCTCTGACCGCTTGTTCTTGTACCAACTGCGGGGTCCACCTACAAAGGCTCATAATCCCTGCTCTTCCCGCTGCGATCCTCCCATTCCAACCAACAACCCACTTGCGAGAACCAGCCGTTAAGTAGATCATGGTTCCGCCTCCTCCATGGGCCCTCAACGGTTCTGTACGTTAAGGAGAAGCCGCATGCGCAAGACCCTCGCCACACTCGTCTTTCTCGCACTTTCCCTCGTCCTTACCGCCCAACAGGCAATGAACAACGACGACGTCGTCAAGCTCGTAAAGGCTGGTCTCTCCGACGACATCGTCGTCTCCACCATCAACGCCTCGCCCGGAACCTATGACACCTCGGCGGACGGCCTCGTCGCGCTGAAAACTGCTGGCGCCAGCAATAAGGTAATCTCGGCTATCTTGTCCAAGACCTCTGGCGCTACCCCATCGGGTGCAACCATTCCAGCCCGGCCCCCCACTGCCGCCTCCGGCCTGCCCGCAGGCATCGATGACGTAGGCGTTTACTTCCAGGACAAAACCGGTGCTTGGGTTCCCATGCTCCCGGAAATCGTCAACTTTGAAAGCACTGGAAAGCTCAAGATCATCGCCACCGCAGGCATCGTCAAGGGCGACCTGAACGGACACATCGACGGCCCGCGCTCCAAGTTGAACGCCGCACTCCCCATCACCATTGCCGTTTATCTGCCGGAAAAACTGGAGATCACTCAGTATCAACTCCTTCACCTGCATCCCAGTGCCAGCGCACGCGAATTCCTCTCCGCGTCCGGTGGAGTCCTGCACACAAACGCCGGGGCAACACGCGACGCCATCAGTTTTCAGCCAGACAAGTTGGCCCCGCGCCTCTACCAGATCACGCTGCCGGCCAGCGCGGGAAGCGGCGAATACGGCCTCCTCGCTCCGGGCACAACTACGGGCTCAAACAAGCAGGCTAGCGGCAAAATCTACACCGTCAGCATCGCCCAGTAATTCAACCCACGGGCGCGCTCTTCCGCACCAAGGAAATCCCTGCCTCACGCTGGGTGCCCACCTGGGCGCTGGGGAAGCCGGGGGACCCTCTGAGTCGGGCCGGGCACCATGTCTTTGTTTTTTGTGGGCTGGAGTGGGGCAGCATGAACCCCACACTCAACCCTCCATCCACCCCCTTCCGTCCCACCACCTGCAACATTCCCTTGCGGCAACCCGCCTTCAGGCGGATGATGGACTCACTTTCCGAATGAACTTCCAGCCGTTCCGAACTCAAGGAGAAGCTACATGCGTAAGAGTCTTATCGTCCTCGTCTTTCTCGCATTTTGCCCCCTGCTCGTTGCCCAGCAAGCGCTGAATAACGACTCCGTGATCAAGCTCGTCAAAGCCGGTCTTTCCGACGACCTGATCGTCTCCACCATCAACGCCTCTCCAGGCGCCTACGACTCCTCCGCAAACGGCCTGATTGCCCTCAAAACCGCCGGCGCCAGCGACAAAGTGGTAGCGGCAATTGCGCTGAAAGCATCGGGCTCCGGTCCGTCCCCTGCCGCGCAGGAAGCGTCGGCATCAGGTCGTGCACCAACTGCTAATCCACCGGACGCGAGTCCCTTAGTTCCTACACATGCTGGGCATCCAGGTCAGCCCCGAATCTTCGTAAAGGCCGATGCTGACTTCAGCGTTGCCCTCGCAGCCGCCATCAACAAGAAACATGCTCCTGCGACCGTTGTGCTGGACGAGAAAAGCGCCGACTACATTCTTCAGTCAGCGGGCGTGGCTGCCAAACAGGAATCAGGGGCCAGCAAGATCGCACGGTGCCTGTTTGCCTATTGCGCCGGTATCGAAGGCTCTTCAAGCGTATCCGTCCAGCTCGTCCAGGTTAGCGACGGTTCTGTGGTCTGGGCCTACCAGGTTCGCAAAGGGAACGGGGGGCCGGTTGGGATCCAATCGCTTTCGGAAGCGATTGCAAAACACTTGAAGAATGAATTCCTGGACCGCAAGAAATAGACCACAAGAAACAGTTCGACCTAACGAGGCAGCGAAGGCGGGTGACATCATCGGATACATCCCCGCCCCCCCCGTCAGTGATACCGTAATTCTGACGGCCCCTCATGACCAGACGCACCCGAAGAACGCTTTTCATCGTCGCCGGAGTCCTGCTCCTGCTCGCCGTAGCCGTTTTCCTGCGATCCAAGGCCCCGCCGGAGGCCGCCCGTCTGCTCCCCGAGTCCGACGGCATCGTCTACTTCAATCTCAAGCCCATCCGCACCGTCTTCCACAAGGACCTCAAGCCGCCCCAGCGCGTCCCCGACTACGAGCAGTTCGTCGACGCCACCGGCATCGATTGGGAGCGCGACCTCGACGAAGTCGCCATCGCCATGCACCGCATGCCCAATCCCAACGGCCCCAACGGACCCGTCGCCTACTCCATGGTCCTGGTCGGCAAGCTCACCGGCAAGCGCCTCAACACCTGGCTGGACGCCCACGCCGCCTCACGCGAGTCCTACGCTGGCCACACCATCTACAACGTTCCCTCGGAAGGCCGCACCGTCCGCGTCGCGCAAATCGGATACGACATGATCGCCGTCACCAACACCCCCACCCCCGAGCAGATTCACTCCATCGTCGATCGCCATCGCGCCGCCGCCCTGCCCTTTGCCGGCTCCTCGCTCCTCAACCGCCACTACCGCGACGTACCTCTGCTCTCGCTCGCCTGGGGCATCGGCCAAATCGGCTTGCCCTTCTCTGAGAGCGGCTCCATCAGCATCTTCGGCTTTTCGCTCCCCCTCCAGTCCGACTCCATCATCATCGCCAGCCTCCGCTGGACCGGCTCGCTCCACCTCCGCGTCGAAGAGATCGCTCCCACCGAAGCACAGGCCGCCAGCCAGGCCGCCGCCCTGTCCGCCCTCTGCGCCCTGGCCCGCGGCTTCACCGTCCAACTCGGCGCCAACCCAGCCAACAACGGCCTCAAAGAGCTGCTCAAAACCGCCGAAGTCACCCAGAAGAAGGACCGCGTCGTCATCACCGCAGCCCTCCCGCCATCCTTCCTCACCAGCCTGAGCCAGGATGGCGGCCCCGCACCGCAACCCGCCCCCGACACTTCAAAATGAAAAACGCACAGCACGGCTGACTCGGCGAACTCCGCTGTCCCCCACGGACAACTCACCGGTCACTTTCCCGTCTAATCCAATCAAGGAGAAGTTATGTCCCATCTCAAAACACTTGCTTTCTCTGTTCTTGCACTTGCCCTTTTCGCAGGCGCCCACCGCGCCTCCGCCCAGGTCTCCATCGGCATTAACATCGGACCAGCTCCGGTATGCCCCTACGGCTACTTCGACTACGCCCCCTATAACTGCGCCCCCTATGGCTACTACGGCCCAGACTGGTTTGCCGATGGAATTTTCCTCGGAGCCGGTCCCTGGTTCCACGGCCCGCACGGCTTCTTCGGCCACGTTGATAACCGCTACGATCCCCACCACGGTTACCGCGGACCTGTGCCGCAACGCGGCGAGGAACAGTTCAACCACTTCCACGGCAACGAGGCCAGGGACGGTCAGGGCCACAAAGGCAACCCTGGCCACGACGCCGGCAATGAACGCGCCCTTCCCGGCTATCGCGGCAACGGCGGCCACGGCGGCGGCGAACACCGCTAGCGCATAACTCCGCACAGACCCTGTGTGCCCCCACCTCGGCGCAGAGTTCGGGAGCGTCATCCCCGCGACAAAGCCCCTTGTCCCACCCTTTCCGCTTCTTTCTTTCGCGGAAAGGGTGGGACAGCAACTCACTCCACCAGGCAGTTTTTCTATTCCCTATTCCCTGCTATTCCCCTATTCCCTGCCTTTAATCCCCAGCGCCCCCACCACTGCCCCATCCACCTGTGCCGGCTGTCCGTCCTGTTTGGTCACTACCCCAAACCCGCCGCGATAGTCCCACATGGCCCACCCGACGCCATCGGCCTCGAGCGCCGTCCTTACATCGTGAATCCAGTTCGCCCGCGACACCGGGTCAGCCGCATTCCGGTAAGCTCCAAACTCATTGCAGAGCAGCGGCGCATTGTTCTCGCGTCCCCATGCCGCCGCCGCGTCAATCGCCATACGGATGTGGTGCGCGTCCCAGTGATTGAGCCAGTAGTTCTCCAGCGCAAACCGGTCCGCCGCATCCGGAACCTCAAGCAACAGCGCCTGCATCTTGCTCTCCTCCGGCGGATACTGAATCCCATGCGTGGAACTCCACCACGACAGCCCCCAGCTCGCACCCTGGTGCGTAAACTCGTGCGGCTCATAGAAGTGAAAGGTATAAATCACATTGCCATCGGCCAGCGGATGCACCGTAAGCAGGTCCGCAATCCCGGAGTAGTTCGGCCCCGTCGCAATCAGCGTGTTCCGCGGCGCAGCCTCGCGAATTGCCGCCGCCACCCTCGCCTGAATTCCGGCCCAGCGATAAACATCGCTCACCTCCGGCTCGTTCAAAATCTCAAAGAACACGCGATTCGGATCGCGATTCGCATAGTGCGCCGCCAGCTTCCGCCACAGCATCGTAAGCTGATCCACCGCATAGTCGCTGGTCCGCAACTGCTGCTTGTAGCTGTCCTCCGGATGCAGATCGATCTCGACTGCCAGTCCATCGGCCAGCATCGCATCCACCGCGCGATCCACTCGCCCCACAAACTCGGCGTTGAGCCCATCAGCTCCGCGCGGATACTGCTCCAGCGGCGCCGCATCGATGCTCAGCCGCACATGGTCAAATCCCAGGCGCGCCATGAGCGCTATATCGCGCGCGTCCGTGTATCGGTTAGTGCGCGCCGCCGAGTAGTCGTTCGCCGACTGCGCAAACCACTCCGATGCGTTGATCCCATGCTGCAAATGCCGCGCCCGCGCAAAGGCAGTCTGCACATCCGCCGACCGATCCTGCGCAACCGCGGTCAGAACCGGGCAAAGGACCAGGGCAAACACGAGAGCCAAACAGCGTAAAGGATGATGCACGATAGATCCTCCCAAAAAATTCGTCCGAGCCCACCATACCATGCGGGAACTTCTCATTCGCCTTGCCCTATCCCGCCCCAAAGAAGCACAATACCGGAAACCCGATTGAAAGCAGGTTGCTCCATGAACCCACTCCCCTTCGCTTCACCCAGGCGGCTCCTTATTGCTTTCGCGGCTATCTCCCTGGCAATCTCTGCCGCCCCCGCACAAGACTCTGCCTCAATCCCGGCCCCTGCTGCCCCCGCCAGTCAATCCGCGCAGCCTGCTCAACCCTCCCAGCCCGCATCGCCCGCCGAAAACGAGTGGCTGGCCAAGACCGCTAAACTCTACTACTCGAGCGCCAAGGCCGGCCTCACCGGATTCGACTGCGCCGTGCATCCTGACTGGCACACGCTCTTTGTCACAGCCAACAAGCGCGAATCCACGCCTGACGACGATGCGAGCCTCGCTCTGCTCAACACCGTAAAAATCACCCTCCATGCCCGCATGAAGGGCGGCTCCACCATCGAGTGGGTGGCGGCTGCAAATCCTGACAAGCCCCTCGACGAAAGTTCCACCGCTCTGCTGGATGGCATGCACCAATCCGTCGAACAAACGCTGGAAGGCTTTCTACAGTTCTGGAGCCCTTTCATCGAAGACACTGTCGTGCCCGATTCCTCTGAAGGCCTCGAGATCACCCACACGCCCACCGTCCACACCATTCACGCCAAACAAGGCACCACCGAATTGACTGAAGTTTTCGATCACAACCTCGTGCTCGAACAGTTCAACGTAAACCTCAACGGCACCTCGATTAAATTCTCCCCCGCCTACAGGCCCACTGAGCAGGGCCTGTTGGTCAACGGATTCGTCGCCCGCATCCTGCCCCCCGGAGCCACGCCCGCTCAGGCACAGGAGATGAAAGTTGCCGTCGACTATCAGCCTCTCAACGGCCTCACCATCCCCAGCCACCTGAATATGGAAGTCATCGGCACCGGTGTCTTCAACTTCACCTTCGACGCCTGCTCCAACAACCCTAAATAAACCCAGCCGCTGTCATTTCCCGCCCCAAAAACAAAAGCGGCTCCCATCGGGAGCCGCTCTCTAATCCAAGACACAACCGCTCAGTTCACTGCTGGCTCCGCACCATTCGTATCCAGATTCGCAATCTGGTTATACGTCATGCGGAGATACTTGTGCGGATTCACAGGCACATTATGCACGCGCACTTCGTAGTGCAGGTGTGGCCCGGTAGCGCGACCCGACTGGCCCACGTACCCGATTACCTGGCCGCGGATCACGTGCTGCCCTGGCACCGCGGCAATCGCCGAGAGATGTCCGTACACCGTCAGCACATCGTGCCCATGATTCAGCACCACCTCGCGCCCATAGCCTGCACCCATCGATGCACCGGAAACCACACCGTCCCCGGCAGCGCGCACCGGCGTTCCATAAGCAGCCTCGATATCCAGCCCCGAGTGGAAGGCGCCTTCCCCGTTGAACGGATCCTCACGCTGGCCAAAACTGGAACCCACGCGGCCCTCGATCGGCCACATGGAAGGCGCGTCCGCCAGAGTCGTCCAGTCGCCCGCAAAACTCGGCGATAGACCGCCTTCGAGGGCCCGCGAAATCCGCCCCGACAGCGCCTCGTCGCGGAGCGCATAAAACTGATCGATGGATTTCGTCACCTGCTGCTGGCTCGGGTCATCGGTCTGCGCCAGGCTCGCCGGTGTCGGCGCTGCCGCCGCTGCGCTTGCCGCTGCCGCAGGCTTTGCCGAGCCCAGCCTGTTCTGCCGCAACCCGTAGAGCGCCGTTACTTCGTTCGCCAGCGCACCCAGCGACGCTACCTGCACATCGCGGTCGTGCGCAATCTGCGCCATCTGCTTGTAGTCTTTGCGAAGCGTCTCCCGCTCCTGCCGCACCTGGTTGTAGCTCTCGGTCTTCAGCAGCATCCGCGTGTACGAGCCGGCAAGGCCAACAATCGTGAAGGCGCCAATCAGCGCAGCCGCTACAAAACCGTAGGCATAGTGCAGCGGCAGCGGAATCTTGCGAATCCGGCCGTCTTCATCTCTTGCAACAAAAAGAATGTAATAGCGCTTGCGTAGCATTTTCGCCCTTCATTCCTGCGACCCGCAGGACCGCAATTCGCCGCGAACATTGAATGGCGTAAGATTCCGAAGGCCTTACGGCCCGTGAGAAAAACCCTAGCCCATCAGGGCATAGTGGTGTGAGTGCCTGTAAAGGTTAACAAACACATCTGTCTCAGGTCAATCCACTCTCTGCCAAATCACATACTTTCGTACTGTGACACGGCCGAGCCTTGCCGTCCTGCGACCCTGAACCCGCCCCTACAAACCGACGTTCCCCAAAACCGCGGTCTGCGCCCTACTAACCGCAATAAACACCTGAATTTGCGGCCAAATCAAAACATATTTTAAACCGAACACACAAGGCAGATCGGCGCCAAAGCGCAACACTTTAGGTGCATCCCGGCCAAACTTTCCCCAATTGTCCTATTCTCAAACAATGAACACCCGGCAGACCGGCTCCCCGCCCCTCGGCAACCCGAGCGAACTCGCCCTGCTCCGCCAGATTCGCGCCCGTGCCGCCGGGGTCTCCTCCGAGATCCGCCTGGGAATCGGCGACGATTGCGCCCTCCTCCGCCTCCGCCCCGGCGAAGAGCTGGCCGTCACCACCGATCTCTCCATCGCCGGCCGCCACTTCCGTCTCGACTGGCATTCGCCCGAATCCGTAGGACATCGCGCCCTCGCCCGCGGACTCAGCGACCTGGCCGCCATGGGCGCCCGCCCCGTCGCCGCCTTTCTCTCCCTCGGCCTGCCCCGCGCCCTCACCCAAGCCCGCAACCGCAGTTGGGTCACACGCTTCTACGACGGCCTCCTCGCCCTCGCCGCGGCCCACAAAACCCCCCTGGCCGGCGGCGATCTGGCTGAGTCCCCCGTAGCCCTCGCCGACATCGTCCTCATCGGCGCCGTCCCCCGTGGAAAAGCCCTCCTTCGATCCGGCGCGCACCCAGGCGATCTTCTCTACGTCACCGGCTCCTTAGGCGGCTCTTCCGCCGCTTTGGCCCAATTAGCCACCCTGGCCGCACTTTCAACGTCGTCCATCCGCCCCCGCCCGCCAAGAATCCCCAAAGCACTCCACCAGCAACTCGCCCCCCATCTCTACCCCCAGCCCCGCATCGCCCAGGGCCTCTGGCTCCGCCGCCGCGGCCTGCCCACCGCCGCTATCGACCTCAGCGACGGCCTCTCCACCGATCTCGCCCATCTCTGCCAAGAGTCCTCGGTAGCCGCCGAACTCGACTCAACTCTGCTGCCCCTCCACCCCGCCGCGACTCTTCCGCAGGCCCTCAACGGCGGCGAAGACTACGAACTCCTCTTCACCGCCCCCCCCTCCTCCCGCATCCCGCAATCAATCGCCGGCGTCCCCATCACCCGCATCGGCCGCATCCTCCGCCCCCGCAAAGACCGCGCGCAGCTCACCCTCCTCACCCCGCAAGGCAAGCAACCCCTCACCCCGCAAGGCTGGGAACATTTCTCCTGATTTTTGTTTGGCTTTTGCTGCCGCTTGCCGGAGAGCCGAGCAGGCGTCGCACCTCTCCACCCGCTATCATCAATCTGTCATGGCCACCCCAAATCGCTGCGTCCACCAGCGCATCGACATCTTTGCAGGAGTTCAGCACCCGTGAGCACCATCTTTTGGATCGGCAGCGAACCCCGCTTTCCTCTCGCCATCGTGCTCTGCCCCCGCGGCGACGGCCAGCTTCGCGACGACCTCGTTGAATTGCAGCTTGGCGGCATTCAAACCATCGTCTCTCTGCTTGAAAAGGACGAAGCCGCCTGGCTCGGCCTCGCTCACGAGGGCAAGGTCGCCACGCATCTCGGCTTGAACTTCCTCTCCCACCCCATCCCCGATGTCAACGTCCCCCTCGACGCCGCCCACTTCCGCACCTTCGTCACCGCCCTCGCCAGCCGCCTCCGCGCGGGCGAGCACATCGGCATACACTGCCGCGGCAGCATCGGCCGCTCCTCCATCACCGCCGCCTGCACGCTCATCCACCTCGGCTGGACCGCTTCCACCGCCCTCGCCGCTATTGAAGCCGCCCGCGGTTGCGCCGTCCCCAATACCCTCCAGCAAGAGAGTTGGATTCTTCAGTACAAGGCCCTCCCGTGACCGCCCAGGCTCCGACCCCATCACGAATCATCGACCTGACCTTCCCCCACCGCTGGCAGGCCCGGATCCTCCCCACCCGCCCCGCCATCCTCCCCGCACACCACTTCACCTATCCCGCCCAGGTCGAAGAAGTGGAACGCGGCGCCCTCGAACTCCTCATCCGCCCCGAAGGGCAAAACACCCAGCCCTTCCTCGCCACCTGCGCCCTCGGCTTCCGCGACCCAGCCGCCCCCACCGGCCTCTGGTCCACGCCCAACCCCGACGAGCTTTGCGCCGTCTCCGGCGGCTATGCCTACCTCATCGACACCGCCGCCCCCGACCTCTTCACCATGCTCCCCTACCGCCCCGTCCTCGAAGTCCGCCCCGCCCCCGCTGCTAACCTTCTACTCTTCGTCAGCCATCGCACTCTCCTCGCCTGGGGCCCCTCCGGCCAAGCCTGGGAGTCCAAACCCCTCTCCGATGAAGGCCTCACCATCACCTCCATCGACGCCCTCACCCTCCACGGCCGCGGCTGGCACTTCCGCAGCGACAAGGAAACCCCCTTCGCCCTCGACCTCCGCACCGGCCTCCGCATCGCCTGAATCCCCAGGCCGCACCGCCCGCAAGCGCTCGCAGTGACTCCAATCACTTCGATATGAGACCCCTAACCATAAAATGGTATGCGAACAGAAATTCACCCGGCCCTCCAGCCGAAAAGGACTTTCGATGAATCTTGGATTTATAGAGAGCAAGACTTACGACGAGATCTCCGTCGGCGACACTGCCGGCACCGAGCATGTGCTCACCACAGACGATGCGATGGCCTTTGCCTCCATCTCCGGATTCAACTCCGTCCTCAACTCCGACGAACTCATCGACCGCGCCGGCGGCATCCCGCCCACCGGACCCAACATGTGGTGCGCCTCGCTCATCTCCGGTCTCTTCAGCATGAACATCCCCGGACCCGGCTGCACCCTCACCGATGTCTCGCTCTCTTTCCAGAACCGCATCCGCGTCGGCGACCGCATCCTCGTCAAGGTCAAGGTCACCGCCAAGGACGACGCCACCAAGAAAGTCATGTTCGACTGCGAAGCCGCGAACGGCGCAGGCACGCCCATCTTCTCCGGCACGGCCCAGGTCATCGCGCCTCTCAGCACGTCACGCTATTCCACCCTCCCCGTGCCCCGCCTCATCGTCAACAATCCTTATCGCCACTACGTCGGCATGATCGCCCGCGCCACCGCCAAGCCGGCCGTCAAAACCGCCATCGCCTGGCCCTGCGACGAAGTCTCCCTCGGCGGCGCCATCCAGGCCTATAAAGACAAGCTCATTATCCCCGTCCTCGTCGGCTCCGAGACCATAATTCGCGCCGTCGCCGAGACCCTCAAGCTCGACCTCTCCGGCCTCAGAATCGTCAACGTCGAGACCAGCCGCATGGCCGCCGTTCGCGCCGTCGAACTGGCTGCTAAAGGCGAAGTCCAGATGCTCATGAAGGGCTCGCTCCACACCGACGAAATCATGGGCGTCGCCGTCAGCCGCGAAGGTGGACTCCGCGCCGGCCGACGCATCAGCCACGTCTTTGCGCTCGACGTGCCCTCCTATCACAAGCCGCTTTTCGTCACCGATGCCGCGGTCAACATCCAGCCCGACCTTGAAACGAAAATCCACATCCTCCAGAACGCCATCGACATGTTGACCACTCTTGAAGTCGTCAACCCCAAGGTCGCCATCCTCTCGGCTGTCGAGTCCATCAACCCCGCCATCCCCTCCACTCTCGACGCCGCCGCCCTCTGCAAGATGGTCGACCGCGGACAGATCACCGGAGCCATCGTCGACGGCCCGCTCGCCTTTGACAACGCCATCTCCAGCGACGCCGCCCGCATCAAGAAAATCAACTCGCCCGTCGCCGGCGACCCGGACATCCTCATGGTCCCCAACCTCGAAGCCGGCAACATTCTCTTCAAGGAGCTTCAGTACCTGGCCGGAGCCCTCGCCGCCGGCGTCGTCGTCGGAGCCAAGGTGCCGATCGTCCTCACCAGCCGCGCCGACGGCGAACTGGCCCGCATGGCAAGCTGCGCCCTCGGCGTCCTGCTAGCCAAGCCCGCCCCCGTCCAGGCCTAATTGAACACAAGCCGTCCTTCCGGCTGCGTTGCTTCGCAATCAATCACGGGTGCCCCATCCTCGCCACGTTCTTGTTTTTGTGGCTAGGGTGGGGTAGCCAGTCGCTCCACCGCGCAGTCTTTCTATTCCCTGTTCCCTATTCCCTGCTTTTTCCATCCCACTCGCCGCGAGCGCGCAACTCCGCAATCTCCGCCCGAGCCATCTCCTGCGCCCGCACGTAGTCCGGCTTGCCCACTCGGTTCAGCGGCATCTGCCCCGGCTCCAGAATGACCCAATGACGCGGCCGCATATACGACGGCAACGAACGCGCGTGGCGATCCAGTTCCTGCCGGCTCAGCTCAACCCCAGGCCTCTTCTCCACCACCGCCACCACCGCTTCCGCCACCACTGCATGCGCCACGCCGACCACCACGCAGTTGGCTACCTTCTCCGCCAGGCCGCAGATATGTGCTTCCACATCGCCCGGAAAAATCTGGTACCCAAGCGACTTGATCACCCACTTGTCCCGCCCCGTCAGATGCAATCCCGCCCCGTCCATATACCCCAGATCGCCGGTATACAAATACCCATCGCGCGCAATCGTCTGTGACGTGGCTACGGCATCGTTCACATACCCAAGAAAAGTCTGCGGCCCGCGAAAGCACACATGCCCAATCTCCCCCGCGGGCAGTTCCTCGCCGGCGTTGCCATCCTCACGCATGGGCTTTCGAATCGAGCACGGATAGATCGGCATGTCCTGCCCAAGCCCGGCCAGGATCGTCTCCTTGTCGGCCTCGCTCGCCTGCACATACGTGCAGAAACCGGCGGCCTCCGTCAGCCCCAGCCCCGTCCCGCTCACCGGCGCCATGGTGGCCATCTGATCCAGGAACGGCCGCGACACCGCATTGCCCCCATACGCGGCAAATTTCAGGCTCGTCAAATCGTAGCGGCCGTAGTCTTTCAGCATCCACTCCAGGTTGAACATGGCCGGAATCTGCCCCAGAATCTCCACGCGATGTTGCGCAACCGCACGCAACGAACGGCCGGCATCGAAGACATCCAGCAGCACAACCGTTCCTCCCCCGAACAGCGTGCTCATCAACGCCTCCGTCTGCCCTCCCACGTGCGAAGCGGGCAGATTCACCAGAGTGCGCGTGCCCTTGTCCCCGCCAAAAAAGGCGCCGCACAGGCACATATTCTGCACTGTAATATTCCGGTGCGAAAGCAGCGCCGGCTTGGGCGAACCGGTCGAGCCGGTGGTAAAGATCACCAGCGCACCATCGTCCTCCGTCACGCTTCGGGCGGCGCCGTCCAGCGCGGCAGAGTCTCCATCTATCCCATCGCGCCATGCTGTCTCGGCAATCGAGGCAAACGATCGCGTTCTCGCAATTGCCTTCTCCGAGTCCACCGCGATCCAATGTTCAACCCACGGGCAGCGCTCCTGCACCACGCACCACAGCTTCCTGAAATCGAAGGGCGCACGCACACCCAGCCCCACAAACCCGCGCGGACGCAGCGTTTCCAGAGCCCGCAGCACCTCCGATGAAGACAACCGCAGATCCAGTGGCGCAACAATCACGCCGATCTTGAAACAGCTATATTCCAGCAGAACGTGATCCACGGACATCGGCAACAGAGTGACCAGAAAATCGCCCTTCGCAAAGCCCAGGCGGAATAACTCTCTCGCCATCGCCGTCGTGACGCGGTCGAAATCCTTCCAGGAGACTGCGCGGTCGCCGTCTGCACTGAGAAGCGCGTGCGCCTCAGGCCTATTCTTCGCCCACTTCGCCACCACGCCATACAACAGATGGCGATCGGCAAAGACCCCCTCGTAATCGCCGAGGGTAAACTGCGGCATCTCCATAGCTTCCTTCATTGCCCCGCATTCATCTTTTCAGTGCGGGGTTCAGCAGTTCTTCTTCCGGCTCAACATGCACCAGGACTTCGGTGATCCGTGGCACCTGCTGCAGGACGGCATCTTCCACATCGTGTGCGATGTTGTGCCCCTGACGCACCATGAGTGTCCCTTCGACCACAATATGCAGATCTACGTAATAGCGAAAGCCGACCTTCCGGACATAGCACTTCTCAAGGCCAATGACTCCCGGAACGGTTGAAGCAACGGCGCGAACATCCTGTTCGAGTTGAGGACCAGGCGCTGTATCAAGCAACTCGGCAAATGGCTTCCTGAGTTGCCGGCAGGCATTAAAAATGATGACGGGTGAAGCGCAGAGGGCGGCCCAATCGTCGGCTGCGGGATTTTTGGTCCACAGACCGATCGATATGCCTACAAACGCAAACGCCGAAACCATGGCATCGTTCAAGTGATGCCAGGCGTCAGTGCGGACTACGGTGCTATCAATGCCTTCGCCTACGGAAGAAACATAGCGGGACAGCAATACCTTGATGCCAATCACCGCCAGCAGAACCCAAAGCGTAAAAGCTTCGGGCAATGGGTGGGGCGTCTGAATCAGCACGATACTTTCAGCTCCAATCACGAGTCCCGCCACAATCAGCGCCAGGCTCACGATGATCGCAGCCACCGGCTCCGCCTTCCCGTGGCCATAAGGATGATCCTGATCGGGCGGCCTCACCGCTACGCATAACCCGAGGTAGACCACCGTCGAGCTCATGACATCGGACAGAGACTCAATCCCGTCTGCGATCAAGGCGAATGAATGACCGATAAACCCTGTTGTGCATTTGAACAGGGCGAGAACAAGATTAAAGCCAAGGCCGATGAGCGAGGAATTCATGCCTCGCTGGATCATCTGGTCTCGGGTTTGCGATCTGGCCATACTGTGCCATTATCTCCAATTCACCTGCTTGGCGAGCAAAGTCTCCCAGTCCCAGCGCCGATTCGGACGAAATCCATGGCAAGCGCCTGCCAAGCCTGAACCAATCAGCGTGACGCCGATCACGTAGAAAAATTTAAATTATGTGGCGCACTTGCACTGTTTGGAGCAAAATACACTCGGAGGATGAAGCCATGAAGCCCATACTTCAGCTCAATCTGAATGACACCAGCGAGAAGGCCGAGGCACCGAATCTTCCCTCAACGAACCAAGTCGAGCCTGAGCCCGAAGTGGTGCGCAAGAGATTGGATCAAATCGCCAACAGGGCCGCCCACAAAGCGGCTGCGGAGTACGGCCGGTACTCTTCGAGCATTTTTTCGAAATAGGGCTCGCCGGCGAACCGCAGTGAGATCCACGACGGCCAGGAGAGCGGACGGGCTGGTCCGATTGACCCGTCCGCTCCGCCCTGCGAGCAGCAATCGCGCGGGCGCGAGACCGCTTTCATAGCGGCAGAGGGGAATATCTAGTCCGCTGGTCAGGCGAGGGATTTTGCCGAGTGTCTTTGCTCTTTATACGGGTGGGCCAGCGCAACCCCAACGCAAAAACTGAGAGTTACCCCACCGCCCGCGGAACGATCGTCTCGTACGCCGAGTAGACGCCCTCGAAGACCGAGTCCCAACTAGCCGTCAACGCGTAAGCGCGCGCCGCCTGCCGCATCGCTGCGTGCCGCGCCGGATCGGCCAGCACCGAGGCAACCGCGCCAGCAAACTCCTCGTCCTCAACAACGCGTCCTGTTTCTCCGTCCCGCACAATCGTCCGCGGTCCGCCGTCCGGAGTCACGATGGCCGGAACGCCGCTCGCCAGCGCCTCCAGCACCACGTTCCCAAACGTATCCGTATGCGAGGGGAACACGAACAGGTCCATCCGCGCGTAAGCCTCCGCCAGCGCCTTGCCCTTCAGCACGCCGGTGAATTCGGCCCTTGGCAGCCGTTCGCGCAGCCAGCTCTCTTCGGCGCCATGGCCTACGACGAGGAAGCGGAAATCCGTCCGCTCCAGCGCCTCGAGATCCTCTTGCACGCGCGCCAGCAGCGCCACATTCTTCTCGACAGAGAGCCGCCCCACAAATCCCAGCAAAATGTCGCGATCGTCCGCCGCACGCCTGCGCTTATCCGGGTTAAACAGTTGTGCGTCCACACCACGCGGCATCAGGTGGCAAGACGTGCCCGTCTTCCGCTCCAGCAGTTGGCAAAGTTCCGGATTGGGCGCGAACAGCACCCGCGCGCTGCCATACAGAACGGAAGCCGCGGACAACGTCAGGTCTTCAATCGTCTGTCCTGCTGCCGCCGATTGCCGCTCCGGCAGCAACCGCAAAAACCAGTTCGACCGCCGCGCCAGGTACTCGTGTACATTCGTATGCCAACTGGCCGCCAGCGGCAGCGCCAGATGGTGCGCTAACCCCGCGCCCAGCATGCCCAGCTCGCTCGGCCCCGTAATGTGAAGCAGGTCCGGCTGGAACCGCTCCAGCGCCTCGCCAATGATCGGGATGTGCCGCAAGAAGGCTGGATCGAAGCGCAGGTCTTTTTCCAGAGCAAACGAGAGGAACCCGCGCGGCAGCTCCAGCGTCCACACGTTGCCGTCTTCAGTAACAGCCTGCTCACGGTCTCCTGCGCGCACGCACAAAAACGGCAAATTCCGCCGCCGCGCAAACGCCTCGAAGTGGCGGCTTGTGTGCGCCACTCCATTCACCTCATGAAACGAGTCCGGGAAGTACGCCACTCGCGGCGCCCGCTCACACGCAAGCTCACAAGTGGAGTTAGCAGTGTTCGCCACGTCTGCATAGTTTGCGAAGCCAGTAAAGCCCGTAGTCCTATCGAACTGCATGTGCTAACCCCGCCAACACGCGCGCAGCGCGGCTAACTCCGCGAACTCCGCTTCACTCCTCCGCTTTCACTCACCCAGCGCCAGCCGTAACTGCTCTGACTCGCTCCAGGCGACCCGAAGCCCGCTCGCCACGGGGCCTCTGCCCAGCAGTTGGATCATTGCAATGATCCCCCGCAGAGCCAGCGGCGCCGATCCTTTCGGCCACAACTCGCTGAGCGGCCGAACCACGCCGTTCGCGTCTGGATGGTAAGCGCGCTCGTCCCAGTTCCGCGAGCCCTGCGGAAACTCCGGATAGTTGCGGATCGCGTCAATGGTCGACTGCAGCAGCCGATGCTTCCACGGATTGGCGTACTGCGGCATAAACAGCACATTGCTCATCCGCTCGCGCCGAATCTCGTGCACAAACTCCGTAAAGCTGGTCGCGTTGGTCAAATTGATATTGGCGTTCGGTTCCACCCCGTGACGGTCTCCGCCCGAGATCAGCACCATATTCCACTTCTCCGCCAGCCGCCGCACGGCGCGGTTCTCGTCCCAGTGGCGCAGCCCGTTCAGCTCCAATGCATGAAGATATGCGCCGTTTTTCTGAAGAAACTCGTTCACCAGAAACTGGTGCTTGTCCGCACCGACCAGGAAGAGATCCCACATCGGATGGTTAAAGACAACCAGCACATTGGGTTCCTCGTGGAGAGCCCTCAGAATCTCTGTCAGCCGCGCGTCGCTGGGGTTGGCCGTGAACTCCTTCAGCGTCGCCATCCACCGCACCGCGCTTCCGCTTGGCAGGTTGTGCACGCCAAGGTGGAAGTCCTGCACTCCTCCGTACGGCGCGCTCCACTCCACCGAAACCGGAATCTGCCGCGCGCTGGGCACGGTGCGCAGCAGCATCGGCGCATTGATATTGTCGTGGTCTGACAGGGAAACCATCGACGCCAGACCCAGCTCTTCGATCTGCCGGCTCTCCAGGTCAAAAGCCAGTTTCGGAGTCATCGGGGGCGTCCAATAGCTGGACGCATAGTCGATCCGCACTCCATGCATCTGCTCGGCCCGGCGCTCCAGCCGCGCCAGCAAAGGCCGCATCACCGGATACTGATTGCCGAAGTTGGCCAGAAAGTCCAGAGTTTCGTGGGACTGGTTGGTGTGGCTGTGCAGCGAGATGCCGGTCTTGAAGGCATTGGGCGCTTCTTTGTCGCGCCACAGATAGGAGATGGTCGCACTGGGCATGGCTGCTCCTTGATCCGTGATCGTGCCCGGATTACGGCTTCCAGTGTCCATGCCCTGCCATAAAAGGATGGTTAATATCCTGCGAATTACCCTTCAATTGATTTAGGAATCAATAGAGTTACGCCAGACGCAACTAGCACCTGAATCTTCATTATAAATTCCCCAGGAACCTGGGGTTTCTGTAGTCGGGAACACTTACTTGCTGGTCTTCGCCATCTCCGGACTGAGAAAGTCCTCAACCGTCCAGCCGGCCATCAAGTCCTCGTCATGGTTCGCCGCCTGATTGACAAGAGGCGCGCCAGCCCTCGCCGCAGCCAGCTCGGCTGCCAGGTAATTCTCCGTCAACCCTTGCCGCAGTATCTCGAAGGCCTGCTCCGGTGTATCGGCAAACTGAAACAGCTCAATGTCTTTGGGAGAAATAGCCCCGGTCTCAACCAGAACCTCCAGGTTGAACACCTTCTTCCAGTACTCCGAACCGTAGATGACGACCGTAATCTTCTTGGCCAGCTTGTGGGTCTGCGCCAGCGTGAGGATTTCAAACATCTCATCCAGCGTGCCGAACCCTCCGGGAAACACCACCAGCGCCTTGGACATGTACGCAAACCAAAGCTTGCGCATGAAGAAGTAGTGAAACTCGAAGTTGAGCGAAGGCGTGATGTACGGGTTGGGAGACTGCTCAAACGGCAGCCTGATATTCAGGCCTAAAGTCTTCCCGCCCGCCTCCCACGCGCCGCGGTTGGCGGCTTCCATGATGCCCGGCCCGCCGCCGGAGGTGATAACGAACCGATGCTTCCGCGAGGGAATCTTGCCAGCCCATTTCGTCAGCAGGAAGGACAACCGCCGCGCATCCTCGTAGTAGCGTGCCATTTCAACGGCGGCCACAGCGCGCTTGCGCTGCAACTCCGTTGCTTTACCGGCGGCAATGTCCGGAGCGCTGGCCGGCTGTTCGTGGCTAGGCGCAAGCTGGCTTGAGCCAGTATTGTCCAGCAGTTCGAGGGCATGATCGGCCTCCTCCCGCCCGCGAAAACGCGCCGAACCGAAGAACACGATCGTGTCTTGAATCTGTTCGTGCCGAAAACGCGCCAGCGGCTCAAGATACTCCGAAACAATCCGCATCAGCCGCCCATCGGCGCTATTCAGGAAGGCGGAGTTTTCATAGGCGAGCGGAGCGCGTTCCAACGGCGGAGGCGCCCCATTGCCGGGAATGGTTGCCGCGGCCTCCCGCACAACCTGCGCCTTTTCCCCTTGCTCCCCAATCCCTGATTCCTTTTCCCTGTCTTCCATGGCTCACCCCTCCCGCCGGCCCAGCGCATCCTGCAGCGCAATCCACAGATTCAAGAGCCCCAATCCGGTGACAATTCCACGCACCGCGCCATTCAGCGCAAAGCTGGACAGAGTTGGGTAATGCAGAAAAAGCGGATTCTCGTCCCAGAACATGTTCGACCACGGCACAAAGCAGGCCACAAGACCGATCCATATCCGCAGCATCACCCGCAGAAGCAGTTCGATACGCTCTAGCCAGCGGGGGATCCTTTGGGGCGCGGGCCCGGAAGGCTGCGGCGCGGCGGGCAAAGGCGCGGGGTCAACTGCTTGCCCGGCCAAAGGAGCCGGACTTTCCGCGAGCGTAGACGATGTCGATTCCGGCTGCTGAGACATTCTTTTCTGTACGTCCGCCGCGCCCGATTCCAACCGGAAAGCAGGCACTCTGCACAAGCCGGAAAAACCCGGCCCGGCTTGGGACGCCGTATTGCAACGGTAACACAGCAGGGGATGAGGTAGCGGCGGCCACAGATCCCAAAGCACTTCCGGGCGACGATCCTTATTTCTGGCCCGTCAGCGGGAAGGGGGCGGCGGCGGATTCGCTGCCATCTCATACTTTCCATAATCGATGGTCAGTACGGCCGCGCCGCCGATGCGCACCCTGGTCTCACTCCGAAGCTTTTCAGGAAACCAAAACTCACCCGTTTTTGCGTTCGTGCATTGGATCAGCGTTTTCGAGATCCAGAACGATGGGCTTTTCGCCGGTTGCGTCTCCATCTTCACCACGGCAAAGTCCGCCGCGTCCACCCAGACTTTGCCGCGAAAGAGAAACTTGCTCGCCGCCAGCGGCTCCACATCAAGAATGTAGGCCGGACGGGTATTGAGCATCTCGCTTCCGAGCAGCTTGAATTTGTAATGCGCAGAGGTCAGAGCCGTTGTGCCTTTCTCTCGCGAAGCCTCTTTCTCGCTATCGATCGCCCGCTTCAGCACCTTCTCAATAAGAAAATTCGATCCACTCTGCGAGATGATCTGAAAACTCTTGCCTGACTCGATGTTGTAGTTGGCTTTGACGTCCATCTTAGCCGTCAGGTCGGCGGAGAATCCGCGATACTCCACCAGGTAATGACGCAGGGAATGGTAGTGCTTCAGCTCCTGGTGGCGCGCCTGATCTCGCAGGGTCATCTGCTCCACGATCTGCGCTGAGGTCGATGCGGGTATTGCGCCGTCCGCGCGACTCTCCGGCCACGCTGCCGCTGCAAGAGCAACGAATACGGCTCCGAGAAAGAGGTGTCGGCGGCGCATCAAGTCCATGACTGAATCATAGCCGCGTCAGATTGAGCTGACGTAAAATGCCGCCGGCAGCGCTGCTTCTCGGGTGATGGCCCGTGCGTAGCGCTGCCAGCGGCATGGCGGCGGCAAAACTTCTTGCCCTGAGTGGTTTAGAAGCGGTAAAAAATACCGCCCATCGGCTCCAACGAGTGCGTCATGACGCCGGTCGCCGGGTAGATGGAAGAAATATTGGGAGCGTTGTAGAAGTTGTCGCGGCACTGCAGGCGAACGCCAAAACGCGCATTCGCGTTCCAATCAACGCCGCCGCCAACGATGTAGGCTGGCCTGATCGAGGTGTTGTTCCCATAGGGGGTTGCGCCCGGAATGGTAATGAAAAAGCCGAGACCGCCAACGGCAAACGGCCTGAGGTTGCCGACCTTACGCGAGACCACATAGTCGATTGCGACTTCGCTCGCATTGGCCGAGATGGTTGCCGCCGGGTTCTGGCAAGTCAGGCCGCAAGCGCCGGTTTTGGGCACATAAGCCTGCTTGGCGGGGTTGAACGAATAGGTCATTTCGTAGCCAACGAGCGAACTGGCGATATGACGCACTTCAAGCATGCCGCCGGGTGAGTTGGTTGGTGTCTGCTGCGTGCCATTGCCGCTGGTGCCGCTGGTAAATGCCTCATAACCGCTCACCCCGATATCCGTTTGTGAGGTTTTCGCGGCGGCGGCGGTCCGCTGGCGTGACGCCGTACCGGTTTGTTCGTTTGACGGAGCCCCGGACTGGCCGTATGCCGCGGCGCCGGTTAGCGCCACCATCCCAATCAAAATAAAAATAGTCAGCATCCACTTCATTCGCATCATCGTCTCCGTTTTCAATTTCACCCCGGTATTGCATGCCCATGGCAATGGGAGCCGGACTCGGACATGGCCGAGGTACTTGCTCCCCGCCGAGAGTTGGCAGAACGCCTGGTGACTTGCTGGAGCGGTACTCCAGTCAATAAAGCGTCTCCGTCATCTTACAAGGCGGGCCTTTCGTCCACTCCAGCCCCAAAAGACCGGTTGCCCGAAGCTTGAGCGGAAAGCCAATCCGATTATATCGGCTTTGCTCCGTAGCTCCTGCCGAACGGTATCCTGGGCTTGATATGCAGTCTTGATAAATTGACTCCCCGGAATGCAGAACGTCTGCCCGCAAACTCCGAACTCCGCACTTTCCCGCGCTATTCTGTGAGAACGTTGCTGAATTCCCGGCCCATGTCGCTGGTCCAGGCCGCCCTTTGGGGCGCCGTACTTACGCTCTCAATCTGCTCCGTTGCCCAGGAGGGCGCGAAGACGGTGAATCCTCATCTCCCGCCCAGCCCCGAGCCCTCTCTGAACGCGCAGCCCGTCCGCGCTCGCCACGGAATGGTGGTCGCCGTCCACCACCTGGCCTCCGATGCAGGCCTGGAGATTCTGCGCCAGGGCGGCAATGCCGTCGATGCCGCGGTGGCCACCGGTTTTGCGCTGGCCGTGGTGCATCCAATCGCGGGTAACCTCGGCGGGGGCGGGTTTCTCCTGCTCCGGACCCACGACGGCCGCGCCACCTTCATCGACTTCCGCGAGAAAGCCCCGCTGGCCGCCAGCGAAGATATGTACCTCGACGCGCACGGCAATGTGATTCCCGACGCCAGCGTGGTTGGCTACCGCTCGATTGCCACGCCAGGTTCGGTAGCCGGGCTCGTTTACGCCG
Organism: uncultured Occallatibacter sp.; assembly: GCA_964419175.1. Taxonomy (GTDB): domain Bacteria; phylum Acidobacteriota; class Terriglobia; order Terriglobales; family Acidobacteriaceae; genus Telmatobacter. Next base: position 37,239 of record CAYQOQ010000017.1, read on the forward strand.
AGCGCAAATACGGCCGACTGGGCCTGAAACGCGTAATCACTCCCGCCATCAAGCTGGCCGCCGAGGGCTTCGTGCTCACCGCGGAGGAGGCCCACGAACTCGCCGATCCCGACCTTGCCCAATTTCCGGAATCGAAGCGCATCTTCCAGCGCGACGGGCAGCTTTATAAGGAGGACGAGGCCTTCCGCCAGCCGGAACTGGCGCGTACCCTCGAGCGCATCGCCGCCGACCCCGATGACTTCTACCACGGCAGGATGGCGCACGAGCTGGTCGACGAACTCCGCAAGGGCGGGTCTCTGCTGACCCTCGACGATCTGGCGCAATACACGGTGGTCGAACGTGCCCCCATCGTGGGCAGCTTTCACAACTACACCATCCTCAGCGCCCCGCCGCCTTCCTCGGGAGGAATCGTTCTGGTCAGCGCGCTGAATATTCTGGAAGGCTACGACCTGGCGCGGCTCGGCGACCGCACCACCGCGTCGATGCACCTGATCGCCGAGGCCTTTCGCCGCGCCTACATGGACCGGGCGGAGTACCTGGGCGACCCGGACTACAACCCCATTCCCGTAGCCGAGCTCACGTCAAAAAAATACGCCGCAGCCTGGCGTGCGGGCATCGCCGAAAACTCCGCCACGCCTAGCGCCGTGCTGAAGCGCCCGCAGGGATTTCTGCCGCCCGCGCCCACCACCCCAGGCCGCCGCCGCACTGAATCGAACGACACGACCCACTATTCCGTGGTGGACAGCGAGGGCAATGCCGTGGCTGTCACCACGACGCTCAACGACAGCTTCGGCTCGCGCGTCACCGCCGGCCCCCTGGGCTTTCTGCTCAACGACGAGATGGACGACTTTGCCGTGAAGATGGGCACACCGAATCTCTACGGCCTGATTCAGGGCCCCGCCGACGCCATCGCCCCCGGCAAGCGCCCTCTGAGCGCCATGACCCCGACGATCATTTTGGAAAACGGCAAGCTGCGTTACGTTCTCGGCTCGCCCGGAGGAGCGCGCATTATCAGCACAGTGGCCAATATCTTTCTCTCGGCGGCTGAGGGTGGGCTCAATATCCAGCAAGCCGTGGACGCTCCGCGCTTTCACCATCAGTACCTGCCGGACAAGCTATACCTCGAGCCAGGGTTTTCCGAGGAGACTATCGACGGCCTGCGCGCACAGGGATACGACCTCGCTATCAAGGGACGCCACTGGTCGAACGGCGAATGCATCGCCATCGACCGGAAAACCGGCGAGCTTCTGGGCGGGCAAGACCACCGCAGCCACTATGGTAAAGCGGCCGGGTATTAGCCGTGTCCCAACCGGCCGAATCGGTTTGACACCGGAGGATGCGCGACGCGGGAGGGCTTTGCGCCAGTTCGCCCATGAGGCGCGAGAATATATCTGTCAGCCCGCACCGAAACGGGGTTATGCTTGTCTCGTGCGAGTGCCCTTGCGCTCCTTATCAGGGCGACAAAAGGCAAAACAGGAGAGTTCAGCCTCCGCGGCGCACAATGGGCCAATACTCGGCCTGCTTTCACCGGGATCGTTGTGAATCACGCGGGTGTATCCCAGTCAGAACCGGCCATTTCAGGGCAACACCGTTTCCCAGTCGAGCGTTGCAGAGGTGCAAGCCGGAGATGACCTCCTAGATAGCCGGCTTGCATCTCGAAACCCACTTGGACTGGTTTGCAAGTCGACCAGAATGCTCCTCCATTGCTGAAGGTGCTTCCAGCATCGCCGTCGACGAGAATACAAGCGAACGTCATAGTTGGCGGGACCAGCCCTCCCACGATGGCAAAGTGGCGGGGTATCAGGTTCAGCTCGCCTCGCAAACTCGCTTTCCCTCCGGCCGATGCTGCCTTAGCTGTAGCCGATCCCACAAGAGTTTCGTAAGGAATTGTTGGCAGTGAGCAAAACTGAACAGACCGCCCAGCCAAACCGCGCCTAATCTGACGCTTGTGTAGCAGTCCTTGTGTTCCTATCGGGAGCGGCAAGGGCGGGACCGGAGGATTCGGCCTCCTTTGCACAAAGCGGGCAACCGCCAGGACGGGGTTCACAAGGATCGTCGCCATTCATGCACAAAGATCCCTGTGAGCGTCAGCCGCTTGAATGGAACACCGTTTCCCAGGTGTGTGTTGTTGAAGTGCAAGCCGGAGACTACCCCAAGATCGCCGGCTTGCACTTCAGAAAATCAGTTTGGCCTTCCTCTGAACTGACCGGGATACCAGCTTTTCGCCTCTCCCCCTCCGCATCACTCCATCCTGCCGCTCTCTTTGCGCTGCCGGTTTGCAGCGCCGGTCCTTCTCTATGCACCAGAGTTCGCCCTCCCTGCGCCCAAAAAAACTGCTGCAAAAGTGCGACAATAGAACCAGCGGCGGCTTCGTCGTTCAAGTCGAACCGCGGCGAGGAAACATCTGAACATGCTGCGTGTCCTCTCCACTCATCTTTTCTTGAACCAACGGCTGCACCCAGGGCTGCTCGACTTGATCGACCGATCGGGCGCACAGGCTGTTGAGATTTTTGCCGCGCGCCAGCACTTTGACTACACCAGCCGCGAGCACGTCAACGATCTGGCGGCCTGGTTTCGCTCGAACAGTTTGCAGCCGTTCTCGATGCATGCGCCGCTCTATCCCGACCGGGAGATGGGCCGTTCCGGAGCGCTCGGAGTCAACGTGCTCCATCCTGAAAAAGCGCGCCGCATCGACTCGATGGACGAGATGAAGCGCGCCCTCGAGACCGCTGAGCATATTCCCTTCAGCAATCTGATCGTGCACCTAGGCGAGCGGACGGACACCTGGACGCCGCGCAGCATTGAGTACGCCATCACAGCTCTGGAGCATCTGGGCGCGTTTGCCCACCCGCTGGGCGTGCGCCTGCTGGTCGAAAACCTGCTCAGCGAACCCACCACACCGGAGCATCTGGTGACGATCCTAGAGATGGGGCGCCTGGACAATGTTGGCGCCTGCCTGGACCTTGGGCATGCCCACATCACGGTGAGCGTAGCTGAAGCCATCGCCACGCTGGGCAAGCGCATTGGCACAGTCCACGTTCACGACAACCACGGCGTAAAAGACGAGCATCTTTGGCCCGGAGACGGAACCATCGACTGGGCGGCCACCGTTGAGGCTCTCAAGCAGCTTGAAACTCCTCCCGCCACCGTGCTTGAGATCAGCCAGAATCTCGGCGAAACACCCGCCACAATCCCCGCCAAAGCGGAACAGGCCTTCGAGCGATTCGCCTGAGCTGCGGCCACAGGTAGACCCTTCGAGCGGTGTTCCCTTCAGGACGCCGATCACGGTTGCAAGCGCACAAGCTGCGACCGGATGGGAACAGGCGCGCCGCAGGGGGCGCGTTGCGCGCGCAAGATGCCGGTGCAGCCACCTGGCTTGAGGACCTGGACGGTAATGCTAGTGGCGGATGTCAGCGAATCGCCCGCGGCGGTAACCAAAAGACTGAAATTTCTCTGAGCGGCCAAGGCGGAGGCTGTCACCGTGAGCGTCAGTTTGTTCGTGCTAGTGCTTGCGGCCGGGGTCAGCAGATTTGCGGACCAGAACGCGTTTACGCCCGGCGTCAGGCTCTCCGCCGAGAGGCTGACGCCACCCGTGAAAGAGCCCCCCGTAACCACCGTAAAACCGATCGTGGCGGAACTGCCCGCGTTCACAGTGACCAGCGTGGATGAGGCCGCGAGCGAAAGAGTGGGCGGCTCGGCCGATACGGGATTCCAACTGGCGGCCAGAGTCGCGGCGTCTACCGAGCCGAGGCCTGTCGAGAGGTTATAAGCTGCGCCGTTGGCCCAGAATCCCGCGACGCCGGGAACGCTGTTGTTGCCCGACAGCGTCGAGTGGAATGGATTGCTCTCGGCATTCACGAGCGAATAGAGCCTGGCGTTGGCGTTTCCCTGCCCTGTTCCGCCCATCTTTTCGACCACCAGCGCCATGATTCCGGCAAAGGCAGGCGCGGACGCCGAGGTTCCGCTGAAAATGTAGTTCGAGCCATTCTGATAGACGAAGTACCCATCGTGATCGGCGGCGGAGAGCGACACATCCGGCACGGCCCTCATGCCATTGGAGGCACTGGCGCCGGTGACCGAGGCCTGCCAGGCTGGCTGCGTATACACGCGGCTTGCGCCACCGCCCGAGGCCCACAGCCCCGAGCCGCCGTTCGAGGCGCTCTCGTTCCACACCTCTTCGGGAATGTAGCCGAGCGCCGATTCGTAGCCGGAAGAATTGGTCGAGGACCAGTACTGCGCGGAGCTGGAGCCTTCGTTGAACTCCGTGCCGCCGACGCAGGTGGAATAGGGCGAACTGCAAAGCCCGTTGACGCCGGTCCCAGAGCCTCTGGCCGAGGAGGCGGTTGAACAGCCCGCCGCGCCCGCATCGCCGGAAGCGACAAAGACGCTCATTCCTTCGCTGGCGGCCTGCTGCCAGAGGCTGTTGTAAAAGGCGAGTTCCGCCGAGCCCATGGACTGTTCGCAACTGCCATAGCTCACGCTCATGACGGGCGCGGTGCGGTGGTTCACGATGTACTGCGCGGCGAGGTCGATGCCGTCGGTTGAGGAAGTGGAGGCGGCGGTGACGAAAGAAATTTTAGCCGCGGGCGCGGCGGCGCCAGCCCACTCGACATCGAGCGTGGACTCATCCTGATCGTTTGCGACCAGCCCCGGATCGGTTCCCGCCACGATGACCGAAGGAGCGTTGGCGGCAAGGGCCGAGATGGAGCGGAATGAGACGACATCGCTCAGGTTGATGTTGCTGCGGCCGGCGATTGCGATTGAAACGCCAGCGCCTGCCGTTCCGGCACTCAAGAGCGGATTGAGATCGTAGATGGAGGCGAAGTCGGCGGGGAAAAGATAGTGCGTGCTGCCAGCGGAGTAGAGCGGCGCGGCCGCCTGCCCGGTTCCAAGCGGTCTGCGGTTGGCGATCTGCGATGTGCGGCGAAAGCTGTGCAGGGAGACAAGACCGCCGACCACGCCGGCGAGCGCCTCGGGAATCTGCGGGTCCTCGGAGTTGGCGATGTGCGTGATTCCGTCCACGCGATAGCGGTGCATCTGGACATGGAAGGCGTCAGAGACCTGACCGACCGTGCCGGAAAAGACGACGAGCTGGCTGCCGGCCGGAATCTCATCCACGGTGAAGCCATGCGCCTGGAGCCATGCGGTGATCTGCGCGAGGTCCTTCGCGCCGGCGCCAAAACGGGCTCCGTATTCGGTGGGCGTGAGCCAGCGATGAAAGAGCGGTGAGGCGGGATTCTGCTGGGCATCGAGGAGTGCATCAAGCTCCGCCTGCTGCGCGGCCGAAGGCCTCAGCAGCAGAAGCATTCTGTCCATCCGCGTTCCGGCATTCACCAGACCCGCATCGAACTCGGGCCGCGCCAACGGATGCACGTTGCCGTTCAGAGTCACGGCCTCGGTCGCGTCAATCGCCTGGACGACGCGGGCGTTGGCGGCGCGTTGCGCGGGTGTTTGCGCGAGGGCGCAGGAGGCCGCTGCCGCGAGCGCGAGCGCTCCGGCCAGACTTAGACAAGGTCGGGTCAATTTTGGGTTCTCTGCCTTTCAGGACCGGGAAGCTGAGGGCGAATGCCAGCGGCTCGGCGGTCTTTGCTACTAGTTATCTCGGATGGGAAGTTAGAGAACTTTCGTTAATTGGCTCAGATTTTTAGGGCTATCCAGTCACCGAGGTAATTAGGGCCCAAAAACAGCGGTGAGAGGCCTCTGAAGGGCTTCGGAGGGGGATTTTCGGCAAGAAAACCGCCATAAATGCGCGAAAAATGACGCCATGTTTACTACTTTGACAAGGGGGATTGTTTCTATCTTATTGATTTTTATAGTAGTTATTTTAGCGGTGCACCATAATCGGTGCAATTGACGGGGAGGGGGGTGGGGGTCGCCCTTAGTTTGCACTGGCGAAGAGGCATTTTTCCGGCCAGGGCGTAGAGCTTCTCTACCATCATTATTGTGCGCCGGGAGGAGGTAATTCTCTGCAAACTGGGGGAGCGGGTGGGTATCTGGACTGAACCGGGTGTGGTCTCCTGGTTCCGGTCAGTTGTGTGTCGTGGGAATCCCCGGTCCCTCCGCCGCGGCGGACGAGGGACCGGGGGCACCCTCAATGTGGTTGGAACAGAACCCCGAGACCGGGGCCACCCGCCCCTTAGTTTGCACTGGCGAAGAGGCATTTTTCCGGCCAGGGCGTAGAGCTTCTCTACCATCATTATTGTGCGCCGGGAGGAGGTAATTCTCTGCAAACTGGGGGAGCGGGTGGGTATCTGGACTGAACCGGGTGTGGTCTCCTGGTTCCGGTCAGTTGTGTGTCGTGGGAATCCCCGGTCCCTCCGCCGCGGCGGACGAGGGACCGGGGGCACCCGCCCTTTGCCGGATTTCTTACGTTTGGGCTTCGGCTTTGGCTTCTCTTCCACGACCGCTGTTTTTGGGACGCGGAAGAGTTTAGTCATTTCTTCATTAAAATTTCTGTCGGGCTTGCGGTCCTTCGTGGTATTCGTGTTTCATTACCAATCTCCATGAGCAAGCATAACCCTACACTAGAGCGGTTTCGATTCAAGTGCTGCCATTTGAGGATCATGCGAGGGGTCATTTTCTTGAGAAAAATGACCCTTGGCGTCTACGTTTCTGTAAGGAGCAGAATCGAAACCGCTGTAAAAAAGCAGTATCCCGACGGCAGCACACCCCAAGCTGGCGATAACACCCGCCGCATAAGCGGCGATGTTGGGATTCGCGGGAAGATTGAAGCTGATTTTCCACCAGGGCTTGTAGAAGACTACAAATCCTCCAATCGCAAGACAGACACCCGCGAAAGTAATAGATTTATCGTTGAATGTGTAACCCTGGTGTTCGTAGCTATCGTCGCCGTGTTCGGTGCCATCCAGACTTGCCAGAGCATCCGCTCCGCAAACGCCACCAGAAGTGCCGCCGATACAGCCTCTAAAACTCTCGAAATGGATCGACCCTATGTTTCTGTTGAACTTGTGCCAACTAGCAATCTGGAATTTACTCCAGGAGGAAACGGGTATCTCAGGATCGGAAGTACGGTGGTGAACTACGGACGTACCCCAGCGCTGAACGCCAGAATTCGGGTTCAATTTTTGAGCCAAGCAAAGGGTTCTCCCAAATCGGAAACCGATCCTAATGCATTTTGCGAAAGTCTCCAGGGCAAAGGAAATTCCTCCATAGAAAGCATTTTCGGCGGAACGTACCTCCCTCAAGTTCCATATAAAGCCTCGTGGATCGCTACTGAAAGCGAAACCGCCAAGGTCTTTATACCGACACTCATTGCGTGTGTCGCCTATCAGTCGCCATTTTCGAAGAATTGGCTGTGGACGGGGGGAATGTACACGATTCAGCGTGCGAGACATGCAAAACTTGGCGGAACTTTGCTCCCATTGAGAGGTGAAACCGTCCCGCAAAAAGACTTAGTATTGGCCCCCTTCCCCAATTCCGCAATATCCAAATAGCAACGCGAATCCTGTCGCGGCAACCATTTCAGGAGCAGCAAGAGACGCTAGTCGACAAAGTCTCGCAGCCTCCCCAGCGCCCAGTGCGCCGCCGCGCGCAGGCCTTCGTCTGTGGCTGCGAGCCACTTCTCGATATACGACGCAAAGCGGCTGTCGCCGCTGTTGCCCATGGCGATGGCCACATTTCGCCGCAGCCCCCAGAACCCCGCCCGCCGCACCGGCGAACCGTTGAAGCGCTGCTCGAAGGACTGCTCGTCCAGCCCCGCCAACCATTCCAATGTGGGGTTGACCAGCTCCGCCCGCGCTTCCAGCTCTGGGTCCGCGGCGAGCGGCGCCTTCCGGTTCCACGGGCAAACATCCTGGCAGATATCGCAGCCGAAGACCTGGCGTCCCATGCGCTCCATCAGCTCGGTAACAATCGACCCCTTGTGCTCGATGGTCAGGTAGGAGATGCAGCGCGTCGCATCCATCCGGTAGGGCTCTGCGAGGGCATTTGTTGGGCAAGCCTCGATGCACCGCCGGCAACTGCCGCAGCGATCGGGTACGAGTGCCGCGGGCGCTTCTTCTTTTTGGACTGGCAAAGAGGTCAAGAGGACCGCCAGAAACCCATAGGACCCTAGCCTGGGATGAATCAGGCAGGTGTTCTTGCCGGTCCAGCCCAGGCCCGCGGCCGTAGCCAGAGAGCGCTCGACGACCGGCCCGGTATCGACGTAACCGCGCGCCTCAAAGGTCCCGGGCTGCTCGACCCGAATCCGGGCTTCGAGCGCCTCCAGCCGTTTCTTCAGCACCTTGTGGTAATCGCTCGGCCTCAGGCGTCCCTCGGCATCTTTCCGGCTCGACCAGGCATAGCGCGCAATCCAGCCCGCGCCCGCTGCGGCCGGGTCGGTGGAAAGCGGCTGGGGGGCATGATAGCCGGCAAAGCAAACCACCGCCGAGCGCGCCCATGGGAACGGAATCGCGACCCGCGTGCGCAGCAGATGGCCGTCCTCGTCGCGGCGCTCCAGGTATCTCATTGTCCCGGCTCGTCCCGCGGCCACCCACTGCTCGAAGCGCTCCGCATCCCGCGCTTCGGCCGCATGCGGAAGCTCGAGCAAACCAGCCTCGGCAAAGCCAGCCTCGGCAAAGCCAGCCTCGCGGGCCCACGCGCGCACCTGGGTATGGCTCAGGGCAAGGCTCAGCCCTGGACTCAAGCTGCCATCGGAATTGGCCGAGAGATTTGTCATGGAACCGGCGACACCCCTGCTTGCGTATTAGGATGCAGCGTTCATTGATGGACGCCAGAATCGAAAATCGAACATTGAGAGCTCGAACCGGGGATTCTGAAGCGATTGGTTTCCCTTGCATTTTCAGCATATTCCCCCCTCAGTGATTCTGGCCGTCTACGTGCAAGTTCATTGGTGCGGAACGCCTTGAGCATTCGCCCGCAAGCGCCAGGGGAATCTGCAACGGAGGTTTGTTATGAGCGGCATAATGTGTTTTGAAAATGTGATGAAGCAAGTGGAAGCAGCCAACCCCGGCGAGCTGACCGAACTGGTCAGGGGCTACGATCGTACCTTCGTCGAGCAGATGACCCCCCTGGTGCGGCGCCAGAGCGTGTCGCTCGACCTCAGGTCCGTGCGCCGCATCGACGCGGCCGGCATTGCCGCCCTGATTTCGCTCTACCGCATCTCGACTGAGGCGGGGCACCGTTTCAGCGTCTCCCATGCCGCGCCTCACGTGGCGGAGCTGCTGTCGCTGGTCGGGTTGGACGGGTTTCTGCTGGCGCATCCGGCGAAGTCTGCCGCGCACCCCCGCGCCCGCATGGAGCAAACCGCCGCCTGAGGCCCCTCCCCCGGAACACGCGCGGCCCGGGGTGCACACCCCTCAGAAGTGCTCTCCGGGTCGCGCCTCCAGCACAGAACATAGGCCTCGGCAAATCCCATGTGACGAAATGCACAGGCAACCGTATCCCTGGGGCGATATTTGTACTAGTCGATATTTGAATGCTGCACGGGGCCGTCGTGTATCTTGGTGACCCACACGCGCTCAGCCTGATAACTTTACCGTTGCAAGGCTGAGGCTGCGTTCCGCCATCCTGTACGATTGGCCGCCGCCGCGGAATTCGTCCCCCCAGCAATGGGATTTGTTGCCGGGGAAAAATCTAAAAAAGTTGGAGGCTTCACCTCATGGCGAAGGGCGTACAGAAAAAGGCGTCTGCCGAAAAAGCAGGCACAACCGCAACCCCAATCAAGTATGTGTACTTCTTCGGCGGCGGCAAGGCCGAGGGCAACGGCCGCATGAAGGACGATCTGGGCGGCAAGGGCGCAGGTTTGGCCGAGATGACCAATGCCGGATTGCCCGTACCTCCGGGATTCACGATCCAGACCGAAGCCTGTCGCGAATATATGCGCGGCAAGGTCAGCAAGCAGATCAATGTCGAGATGCTCGCCGCTCTTGAGCGGTTGGAAAAGCTGCAGGGGCAGAAGCTGGGCGCGGGCGAAAATCCGCTGCTGGTCTCGGTCCGCTCCGGCGCCAAGTTTTCCATGCCCGGCATGATGGACACCATTCTGAACCTCGGCCTCAACGACAAGGCCGTCGAGTCGCTCGCCAAGCTCAGCTGCAATCCCCGCTTTGCCTATGACTCCTATCGCCGCCTGATCCAGATGTTCGGCGACGTGGTTCTCGACATTCCCAAGAAGAAGTTCGAGCACATCTTCGACGGCGTAAAGGCCGCGGCCAAGGTCAAGTTCGATTACGAACTGCAGCCCGACGCTCTCCAGAAGATCATCGTCGAGTACAAGAAGCTCATCAAGAAGGAAACCGGCAAGGACTTCCCGCAGAATCCTCTGGATCAACTCGTAGCCGCCCGCGACGCCGTTTTCAGGAGCTGGCAGAACGAGCGCGCCAAGACCTATCGCCGCATCAACCGTATCGATGACTGGCTGGGCACAGCGGTCAACATCCAGGCCATGGTCTTCGGCAACCTGGGCGAGAACTCGGGCACCGGCGTAGGCTTCACGCGCAATCCCGCCACCGGCGAGCACGTGTTCTTCGGCG
>CAYQOQ010000018.1:0-47010 GCA_964419175.1 uncultured Occallatibacter sp.
CGGTCGACGGCGGGACGGATCAGGCATGAGGGCGATTATCCTCGGAGCGCGGCGGCGGGAGTCTTTAACAAATAAAACACAACCTATGAAAATAGCAGATTGGGACGGGAATCGGCTGGAGATGGGCGCGAATTCCAGGGAAGAAGAATGCTTTGACCCCATCCAGTGGAAAGCGCTCGCGGATTTCGTAGCCGGAGCCGCCGGGCGAGGGGAAGCTCTCGGAGAAAGGGAAATTTCCGGCGGCGATGCTGACCAGCAGAAGATCCCAGAAGCCCATTGTTTTGCGCAACTGCGCTTTGGCGTCGAGCGGGACTGGCGCGGAAGACGTCATCGCGTCACCAGAGGCACGGGAAAAGGCAGAAGGTGCATTGGGAAATCATAACGGAACGGGAGCATGGATTTCTTTTAGATCGTGGGGAAACGGCGCTGGGACGATGGTGCTGACATGCATTGATTATCATTGGCTTGTGCCGTAGTTTGGCGGCTGCAGTGTGGAGTTTGATTCTGGAGAATGACAATGAAGCGGCTTTTGCTTTTGCTTTTGGTTTTTGTGGCGGCGGTTCCCTGCCTTCATGCGGCGCCGGTGGCGCTTTTTTATATGACGCGGTCGCCTCAATCGATGCGATCTTTTCTGGAACATTCATCGCAGATCGATCTGCTGGTGCCGAGCTGGTATGACGTGGACGAGAACGGGTTGGTGACCGGCGCGGCCGATGCGACGGTGCTGAAGCGTGCGCGGGAGGAGAAACTGGCAGTGATGCCGATTGTTTCGCTCAACAACAAGGAGAGCTTCCACGCTCTGGCCGCCAGCGCAACAGCGCAGATGCGGATGAATGAGGCGATGGTCCGCGAGTGCAAGCTGCACGGCTACACGGGATTTCAGATAGATTTCGAGGATATGGACTGGAGAGATCGCGACCTGTTGACCGCGCTGGTGAAATTGTCGGCGGAGACGCTGCACAGAGCGGGCTTGCAGTTGACGATCGCGACGGTGCCCAACGCGCCGGGTTATCCGGGGCAGGGTGGATATTCCAAGTGGATGTACACGGACTGGCGCGGCGTCTTCGACATCGCCGAGCTGGCGAAGTACGCCGACCTGATTTGCCTGATGACCTACGACCAGCACACACGCTGGACAGTGCCGGGACCAGTGACGGGTTGGGACTGGACGGTGGAGAATCTGAATTACGCGCTTAAGACCGTGCCCAAGGAGAAGCTGTCGCTGGGGATTCCGCTGTACGGGTATCACTGGTACACGGGCGCGCCAATCAAGGATGCGACGACAGGCAAGGAGAAAGCCAACCCAATGGCCGAGTCGATCAGTGCGCCGAATGCGGTGCAGCTTGCAGAGACGTACAAGGGCACTCTTGAGTGGGACGCGGGCGACCATAGCGCTTACGTTTACTTTTATCGGGACCAACTGCGCGAGTGGATTTTCTTTACGGATGTGCGCACGTTCAAGGACCGCTACGCACTGGCGCAGCAGGACGGATTGCAGGGTTTCTGCTCATGGGTTCTTGGCGAAGAAGATCCGGCGATCTGGGAGTTTCTGCCTAAGCGGCATTGAGGCGAGGCGTGCTGGAGGCGTTGCGCTGTGAGGGGTTTCAAACCACGAATGGCGAAGAACGCAGTTCGCGCTTTGTGCGCACGAGGCGGTTGACGATTTTGTAGCGATCACCGCGATAGACGGACTTAACGAACTCGACCGGCTTGCCGTTCTCAAGAAACGAGAGCCGCGTGAACAAAAACACTGGGCTGGACGGCGCAATTTTCATAAGGCGCGCCTCTTCGCCGCTTGCTTTGCCGACTTCGACGACTTCGTTGGTGACCATGAGCTGGATTCCGTACTGGTCTGCCAACTTCTGGTAGAGGGACGACTCCGGGTTGAAGGTTTCGAGCAGATCCGGGCAGAGATTGACGGGCAGGCAACTGCACTCGATGCCCATAGGGAGGGAGTCTGCATAGCGAACGCGGCGCAGACGGAAGACTTTTTCCTTGCGGTTGAGAGCCAGGGCCTCGAGCGTTTCCTGGTTGGGCGCCTGGATTCGGAACGAAATGAGCTTGGAGTGGGGAGTGGCGCCGCGGGCTCGTGTCTCTTCACTAAAGGAAAGCACCTGGCGAAAGTCTCTCTCCAGCTTGATTCTGGAGATGAAGGTTCCCTTGCCCTGCTTGCTGTAAATAACGCCCATTTCGCAAAGGGACTTGACCGCCTGGCGAACGGTCATCTGACTGACCCCCATGAGGGTGGCGATCTTTTGAATGGACGGTAACGGTTCGCTGGACTTAAAAACACCAGATTGGATCTGGTCCAGCAGGCGCTGCTGAATCTGGTGGTAAAGCGGGATGCCGCTTCTTCGATAGAGCGGCGATGAAGTCTGCAATTCCTGTGGGTTCATCAGCCTCTCTGATACACCAGCGCCGGAATCGGAGTCAAGCGTATTCGACGGGAGTTATCGATGCCCGGGGGCCAGAGCACTTCAATAAATCTTCGCGAGGCGCATTTTTGTGTGTTGACTTGGCTCGATACGCGCTATACTCTGTCATCCAGTCATCTAGATGACATGGGCAGTGGGTCGAAATCCATAAGAATCAATACTTGAGGGAGGCGTCAGCATGTCTTACAGATTTGCGAAATGCGTTCTCGCCCTGACAATCGTCATAGGATTGGCGGTTGCGGGCAGCTATGCAGCAGCACAGAGCAGCGTTTCAGGCAGCATCAGCGGAACGGTAATGGATGCGAGCGGGGCGGTGATCCAGGGAGCCACGGTGACGATTACGAACACGGACCGTGGCCAGGATATTCGCGTTCTGACTACCAGTTCCTCGGGTTTTTTCACCGCACAATCCCTGCCGTTGGGCACGTACACGGTGAAGGTTGCGGACGCGGGATTCAAGACGGATATTGTGACGGGTCTTGTGCTTCATGCCAACGATGCCCTGACCGTGAACAGGTCGCTGGTTACGGGCGGCGTAAGCGAGACGGTTACGGTGACAGCGGCCGATGCGCAGGTAAACCTCGAGAATGCCTCTTCCGAAGGCCTGATCAACAGCGAGCAAATGAGCGAAATGCCGCTGGTGACGCGCAACTATGAGAGCCTGATGAACCTGCAGCCCGGTGTCAGTTACGGTGGAGCCACCGACGACCTGACGCGCGGACCTTCCGGCCTGAGCGGCGCATCGAGCACGGTGGCTTTCTCGGTAAACGGGGGCCGCACGACCTCGAACGGCTGGACCATCGACGGCGCCGACAACCTGGACCGCGGCGCGAGCTTGACGCTTTACACGTACCCTAGCCCCGATGCAATTGCGGAATTCAAGGTGCTCCGCGGCCAGTACAGCGCGCAGTTCGGGCGCAACGCCTCCGGCCAGGTCGACGTAGTGACCAAGTCCGGCACGAATTCGATTCACGGCAGCGCCTACGAGTTTTTCCGCAACGATTATTTCGACGCCAATGGATATGCGAACGACTTCCTCAACCAGCACATATCGCCCTATCGCTACAACGTGTTTGGTTTCTCGCTTGGCGCCCCCGTCTTGATTCCAAAGGTCTATAACGGCAGGAACAAGACCTTTTTCTTTGTCTCCGAGGAGTGGCAGCGTATTGTCGAAACATTGTCGTCGGCACAGGCCACCGTGCCCCAGGCGTCAGAGCGCAAAGGTGACTTCACCCAGTCCGGCCAAAAAATCAACGGTGTCTGGACCCTCGCCCCGGTAACAGTTTGTACTGCCTTCACAACCAACACGACAAGCCAGGTGAATAGTTGTGCGGCCACGGGCACGCAGGTGACCAACATCTCGCCCACGGCTCAGCAGTACATGAAGGACGTGTACAGCAAGATTCCCGTGCCGGATACCACATACGACATTGCACACACACTGGATCCGCACACGATTCTGACCAACTTCAAGGACATCTTCAATAACCTGGACTCGACGGTGCGCGTCGACCAGCAACTGGGGAAAAAGCTGACGGTCTTTTATCGCTACCTACACGATACGTTCCCGGAGGTTCTTCCCCAGGGGCAGTTCACTACGGTCTACATTGCCGGCGCGAACACAACGACTGTCAAGAATCCCGGTACCCAGCATCTAGCCCATGGAACGTACACCTTCAGTCCCACGCTGCTGCTGAACGCGGGTTATGCGTTCTCCAACGGCAACATCGTCAGCACGCCGAGCGGATTCCTGGCTTCGGCCCAGTCGCCTGACATCAGCACGCCGCTCCCTTATGCGAATACTGTGGGACTCGTTCCTTCGCTTACTGTCAGTGGCATGACCGCACTTAACGGTAGCATCGCCTACATCGACCATGGCACCAACCACCAGGTCTTCGGGGATATTACCAAGATCCTGCACACGCACACGATCATCGCAGGCTTCTCGTACAACCACTACCAGAAGCTCGAAAACAATACGACCGGTACGCAGGGTAGCTTCAGCTTCGCCAATGACGCTGCCTTCACCAACGTTCCATCTAACACCTATTCGGGCGCGAGCGAAGCACAAGGCTTCGCCAACTTCCTGACCGGGAATGCCAACGGCGGGTTCAGCCAGCTCTCGAAAGACCCGGTTACCGACATCAAGGCTGCTCTGTACGAGGGATTTGTTCAGGACAACTGGAAGGCAACGCCGCGCCTGTCACTGAACATTGGCGTGCGTTATGCCTACTACGGCCAGCCCTGGGATGCGAATGGCTTGTTGAGCAATTTCGATCCTTCCAAGTACAGCGCGACGGCAGCGCCGACCATTGCAACTACGGGCCTGATTTGCTTCACCGGCACATGCAGCCAAGCGGGCAGCAACGCCGGCCAGCCTACAACGCCCAACACTTCCGCGGATTACAGCGGCATCAACTACATCAACGGCATGATCTTCAACGGTCCGAGCGCCGCCAACAACAACCAGAGTTCGCCCTATGGGAACAAGGTAGGCTCGGCACAGAAGACCAACTACGCACCGCGCTTTGGGTTTGCGATCGATGTATTTGGCGACGGCAAGACGGCGCTTCGCGGCGGCTATGGGTGGTCGTTCGACGATGCCGAAGTCAGCTATTACGAGACATCGGTGTTTAACGATCCACCTGCGGTTGCCACTTACTCGGTGAGCCAGACGTCCTTCGATAGCCCAGCCGGTGGAGCGCTTACGGCTCTGTCGACAAGCCCGGGATGGCTGCGGGCGGTTCCGATCGATTACAAGACGCCGTACGTACAGCAGTTCTCTCTCGACATCCAACAGCAGGTTACGCCTAGCTTGATATTCGACATTGGCTACTTCGGCGACCACGGTACGCACCTGCTTGGTGCGCTGGAAATCAACCAACCCGCGCCCGGCGCCTGGGCGGGCAAAGTGCAGCCATCGAATTCCGGCAGCGCCTGCATCGATCCCGACACGGGCAAGCAGTCGTTCCTGAACTCAACCTGCGACCGCGTGTTGAACCAGATCAAACCCTACATTGGTTACTTCTCGATCGACGCGCTGCGCACCATTTTCAACTCGAACTACAACTCGCTGCAGGCGAAGGTGATGAAGCGCTTCCGCGGCAAGACCTACATCGACGCAAACTACACATGGTCGCGCGACCTGACCAACGCCCAAGCGGATTACTCGGGCTTTATCCAGAACATCTACAACATCAACGGCGACTACGGCCGCGCCGCGGTAGACAGGACGCAGGTGCTCAATATCGACGGCGTGTTCGAAGAGCCGTTTTTCCGGGACCAGAAAGACCTGAAAGGCCGTCTGTTGGGCGGATGGGAGCTGTCAGCAATTTACGCGGTCAACTCGGGACTGCCGCTGACGGTTTCGGCGAGCAGCGCTTACTCGCCTTCCTACAATTTGCCCAGCGGCGTGACGAGCGTGTTCAACGGCCGCACCAATACGGGCTATATCACCGATAACGCCGGTCTCAGCGTTTTGGGTAACACCAACGCAGGCCTGAGACCGAACCAGCTTGGCAACCCCAACACCGGTTACAACGCCAAGATTCACAACAAGGGCTACAACCAGTTGTGGTTCTACACGGGCGCGTTTGCCGCTACGGACCCAACCAGTTCGGTTCCGGGCACGGAAAAGCGCGGAACGGTCCAGGGGCCGGGATTCAACCGGCTCGACCTCGGTGTCTATCGCAATTTCCGTATCTACGACCGGCTGAACTTCCAGTTCCGCGCCGAGGCATTCAACGCAGCTAACCACACCAACGTACAGACGATCAATACCGCCATCGGCTCCGCCGGAACCTTCGGGGAGGTTACAGGCTACCGTGACGCTCGCATCATGCAGTTCGCTGGCAAGTTCACCTTCTAACCGAACAGGCGCTCTGCCAGGCCGTGCCTCATCCTTGTATGAAAGGATGAGGCACGGCCGGAACGTCGGGCGCACGCTTCCAACTTCTGGACTACAAATAGAACCCGGACACTGCATCGGTTCGCCATGGAGTGTTCGGTTTTATTGCGTTTGATGCCGATGCGCGCGGCATAGGAGCGCGCCGCAATGGCAGAGATGGTTTGCGAATTTGTTTTGAATCTTTATTTATGACTGGCACGAGTGTAGCGTTTGCTTGCACGTGGTGCTGAAAAGCGGTTCAACTTTTATTGTTGGATATTGCGCAAGTTTGATGATGCCAAGAACCGGCCTGAACTTGCAGAGCTGAGGAATCAAAATGCAATTGAAAGCGTTGAGCACGGAGCGGCGCAATCGCGACACTGAAAACCTGGATACGATGTCGACGCGTGATTTGGTGGCGGCGATGAATCGCGAGGATGCGGTTGTGCCGCGCGCCATCAAACGCGTGTTGCCGGAGATCGCCGAGGCTGTGGATACGATTGCTCGCTGCTTCGCCAAGGGCGGTCGGCTGATCTATGTCGGCACGGGAACCAGCGGGCGTATTGGCGCACTGGATGCGTCGGAGTGCCCACCGACGTTCGGCACCGAGCCGGAGATGGTGCAGTTTCTGATTGCGGGCGGCGAGAGTGCGCTGGTGCGCGCGACCGAGGCCAGCGAAGACTCCGCCGTGCTTGGACGCAGCGATATAGCCGCAATGAAGCCGGGCAAGCGAGATGCTGTGGTAGGCATTGCGGCGAGCGGGCGGACTCCGTACACGATCGGCGCGCTTGAGTATGCACAGAAGAAGGGCGCGGCGACGATTGCGATTGCGTGCAATCGAGACTCGGCGCTTGGCAAGGCGGCCAACATCCGCATTGAGGTTGAAGTGGGACCGGAGGTGTTGGCTGGGTCTACCAGGCTGAAGGCAGGCACCGCGCAAAAGCTGATCTGCAACATGCTGACGACCGGGGCCATGGTGAAGCTGGGCTATGTGTACAGCAACCTGATGGTCAACATGCATCTGAAGAATGAGAAGCTGGTGGAGCGCGGCATTCTGATTCTTGAGTCGCTGGCAAATGTCAGCCGCGATGTTGCTTTGGAAGTGCTGAAGACGGCCGACATGAGCGTTCCGCTTGCGCTGGTGATGCTGAAGGCCAAGGTGAGCAAGAGCGAATCGGCAAAGCGGTTGCGCAAGGCAAAGGGCAACGTTCGCAAGGCGATTGAGGGATAGCATGGATAAGTCCAGGATGATTTTCCGTTTGTGCAGGAAGGCGCTGTGGGTTCTGCCGGTGCTGCTTGGGGTCAATGATCTGGGGCGTGTTCAGGCGCAGATGCCGGAAGCCGCGGCCGCGCAACAGCCGGGCCTTGGGGCAATTGACTCGCTGATGGAACAGGCGGTTGCCAAAGGGAACATCCCTGGCGGCGTGGTGTTGATCGGACACAACGGCAAGGTTGTCTACCGGAAGGCGTTTGGATCGCGGTCGCTAGAGCCCGCGCGCGAGGCTATGACGACGGATACGATCTTCGATTTGGCGTCACTCACCAAGTGCATTGCGACAACTACGTCGGTGATGCAATTGATCTCGGAAGGACGAGTACGGCTGAACGATCCGGTTGGCGCGTATCTGCCGGAGTTCAAGCAGAACGGGAAAGCGGATATTACGGTGCGGGAGCTGCTGACGCATTTCTCGGGTTTGCCTGAGGACCTTGATTTGAAGGCTTCATGGCAAGGGCGAGACGCGGCATTCGCGATGGCGATGCAGTCGAAGCCGAAGTATCAGCCGGGGACACGCTTCCTATACAGCGACATCAATTTTGAGACGCTCGGCTTCATCGTGGAGAAGGTTACGGGCAAGACGCTGGCCGAGTATGCAAGCGAGAACGTGTTTGCGCCGCTGGGGATGAACGAGACTCGATTTGTTCCACCGGCAGCGTGGACGCCGCGCATTGCGCCGACGCAGTACGACGAAGAGGGCAAGATGCTGCGGGGCGTGGTTCATGACCCGACGGCGCGGCGGATGGGCGGAGTGGCGGGGCACGCGGGGCTGTTCTCGACCGCAGACGATCTTGCGAAATATGCGCAGGCTCTGCTGAGTGGAGATAAGATTTTGAGCCGGCTGGCCGTAGAGAAGATGAGTACGCCGCAGCAGCCCGCAACGGCTGCGAGCTTGCGGGGACTGGGATGGGACATCGATTCTCCGTTTGCAAGCAATCGCGGAGAACTGCTGCCGGTGGGGTCGTTCGGGCATACGGGGTTTACAGGGACTTCGCTATGGATCGATCCGGTGACGGATACGTACATTATTATTCTGACGAATGCGGTGCATCCCAACGGTCATGGGTCGGTGGTGTCATTGCGGGCGCACATTGCAACTGCCGTTGTGGGCGCACTTGATTTGACGGTTGACGAGAGCGAGAAGCTGCGGCTTGCACGGATTACCGGATACAACGAATCTCTGATGGCCGAGCGGCGAATACGCGAACGCAATGGCGAGGTAAAAGCGGGGATCGATGTGCTCGAAGCGCATGGATTTCGCGAGCTTCATCTGGATGTGAACCATCCTGTGCGCATTGGCCTGGTAACGAATCAAACGGCTGTCGATGTGCATGGCGAGCGCACGGCCGATGTGCTCGCGCGTGTGCCGGGCTTGAAACTGGCGGCGATCTTCAGTCCGGAGCATGGGGTTGCGGGCGTTCTCGACACGACGCAGATTGGCAACTCAACGGACGCGGCTACCGGAGCGCCGGTTTATAGCGTGTATGGCGGGACGGACGAGAAGAGGCGTCCGACGGCGGAAGAACTTGCCGGTGTGGATGCGCTTGTTTACGACATTCAAGATGTGGGCGTGCGCTTCTACACCTACGAGACGACGCTTGGATATTTTCTTGAAGCGGCGGCGAAGACGGGCAAGGAGATTGTGGTGCTCGATCGCCCGAATCCGATTGGCGGCGAGTATCTGCAGGGACCGATTGCCGACGCGGGGCGCGAATCGTTTGTGAGTTATTGGAAGACGCCGGTGCGGCACGGGATGACGGCAGGTGAGCTGGCGGGGATGTTCAACAGCGAGCGGACGATTAACGCGAAGCTGACCGTGATGAAGATGGAAGGCTGGATGCGCGGGGACTGGTACGACTCGACTGGCATGGCATGGATCAATCCTTCGCCGAATATGCGGAATCTGACTGAAGCCGTGCTGTATCCGGGGCTGGGGATGATTGAGGGGACCAATATATCTGTCGGGCGCGGAACGGATACGCCTTTTGAACTGCTGGGCGCGCCGTGGATTGCGCCGACGGTGCTGGCGCAGTATTTGAATGTGCGCGAGATTGGCGGCGTGCGGTTTGTACCGCTCAGCTTTACGCCGACTGCATCGGTTTATGCGGGACAGAAGTGCGGCGGCGTGAGTGTGATTGTTACCGATCGCGAAGCGCTGGACGCGCCGGAACTGGGACTGGAGATTGCAGCGGCGCTGCAACAGCTTTATCCGAACGAGTATAAGGTGGCTGCGGTGGATGGGCTGATGCGCAGCAAGGCCACGTTGGATGCGCTGACGGGGGGCGAAGATCCGCGGAGGATTGCAGAAGACTGGCAGGATGCGCTTGAGAGCTTCAAGAGCCTACGGGCAAAGTATCTGCTGTACTGAGGTGCTGACCGCGTAATTTTGTGGGTCGCAAAGGAGTGTCATCGTATCCCACCCTAGTGTCCTGCCTCTAAAGTTCTTTGTAAAATGAGCGAAAGAACAAAAGCAGATTCTTCGCTCACCACCCCCGAATTGAAAAGCGTTCGGGGCCCCGTTCACTCAGAATGACAGTCTCTGTTTTGTTATGAGTTTCAGAGACAGGACACTAGGCGCAAAAACAAAGACGCGCTGCCCAGAGGGCGCCCAGGTGGCGCACGCAGTTTTGGTTGGTACATGAGGTGTTGCGGGTGAGAACGAGTAGGAACAGAGGCTGGATGAGAGCGTTGGGTGCGCTGGTGCTGATGGGCGCGGCCTGCGCCAATGCGGCGGCGCCGGTGCATCTGGATCGCAAGGGAGAGAAGTGGGCAGCCGCGACACTGCGCAAGATGACGCTCGAAGAGAAGATCGGGCAGATGATCATGGTTTGGGCGCACGTGCAGTTCATGAACGTGGAGAGCCCTGAGTATTTGCAGATGCAGGACGAGATGCGCACGTATCACGTGGGCGGGTTCGGGGTGACGATTGCGGGCGAGGGCGGTGTGCTGACGAAGAGCCAGCCGCTGGAGGCCGCCATGCTGACGAACGAACTGCAAAAGGGTTCGAAGTATCCGCTGCTGTTTGCGGCGGACTTTGAGCGCGGGCTGTCGATGCGGCTTGCGGGGGCGACGGATTTTCCGGCGGCGATGGCGTTTGGGGCGACGGGAGACACGGAGTTGGCTCGCGAGTTCGGCAGAATTTCGGCGCGGGAATCGAGGGCAATCGGAATTCAATGGAACTGGTTTCCGGTAGCGGACGTGAATTCCAACCCTGCCAATCCGATTATCAATACGCGCTCCTTTGGCGCCGATCCGAAGCTGGTGGGCGAGATGGATGCGGCCTACATTGACGGGGCGCGCAGTGCGGGATTGATGACGACGGCGAAACATTTTCCGGGACACGGCGATACGGATACGGATTCGCATCTGGGGCTGGCACGCACGACGGCAAGCGTGGAGCGGCTGAATACGATGGAGCTGGTTCCCTTTCGCGCGGCGATTGCGGCTGGGGTGGACTCGGTGATGATCGGGCACATTTCGGTTCCGGCGATTGAGCCCGATCCGAATCGGCCGGCGAGCATTTCGCGGCTTGTGGTGACGGACCTGTTGAAGAAACAGCTCGGCTTCAAGGGGCTTGTGGTGACGGACGCGCTGGATATGGGCGCGCTGACGCGTGTGTTCTCCGGGACAGCGGCTGAGATTGCTGGCGCCGAGGCGGTTGAGGCGGTACGCGCAGGCAACGATATGGTGATTATTCCCGGGGATCTGGGCGGGGCATACAAGGGACTGATCGACGCCGTGAAGCAAGGCAAGCTGACAGAGGCGCGCATCGACGAGAGCGTGTTGAAGATTCTGCGCATGAAGGCCGAGGTGGGTTTAGAGCGGAATCGATATGTGGATCTGAACGCGGTGGATCACGAAGTTGCGCGGCCGGAGAGCGCGGCGGTTGCACAGAAGATTGCGGACCACGCGGTTACGCTGGCTACGGATGAGAACAAGTTGATTCCGTTGAAGTCGGCAAAGACGGTTGCCGTACTTTTTGCAGATACGGCGCGCGGCAGCGAGGGCGGACGCACGTTTGTTGCCGAGTTGCGCAGGCGGATTCCGGACGCTGAGGTTTTCTATGTGGATGGAATGAACGCCGGCATGGTGTCGAAGAGTGTGCTGGCAGCAGTTGAAAGCGCGGCGAGAGTCGTTGTGGTGGCGGAGTCGGTGCCAAGTCCGAGGCGAACGACAGAAGGACATGCGGGCGGATCAGTGGGGATGGACATGGGGCCCGCGCAGTTGCTGGCAAGCATTGTGAAAAACACTGGGGCCAAGACGGTGGTTGCGGCGTTTGGGAATCCGTATATTGGCTCGGGGGTTGAGGGGATTCAGACCTACGTTTGCACGTTCTCCAACACGCAGGTTTCAGCATTGAGCCTGGTGGCCGCGCTGTTTGGCGAGATACCGATTCACGGGCGCTTGCCGGTGACGATTCCTGGATTGGCGGCTATTGGAACGGGCATCGGCAGGGAATCCGTTACGGCTCGAATGGAGCCGCGGCATAACTGAGTTTTTGGTTGTCGGCGGGCGTAGGATTTATTGCGAGGAAGAAGATGACGATCCTCTTGAGTGGCGGTAGTGATTCTCGATGCTTGTTGCTGGCGAAGAGAGGCAACAGGAAGCCTGGCAAAATGGCGCGCGGTATTCTCTATGGCGGTCTTTTCCTGATGGGGTTGACGACGACGGCGCAGGCGCAGGTGTCTGTAGCTCATGCGGACTTTGTGGTGGCAAAGCCTGTGGCGAATATGTATTCGAAGGCGATGGCGGAGAGCGATGTTGTTTCGCAGGCTCTCTACGGAACGGGCGTGCTTTCGCTGGAGAAGCAAGGGGACTGGTACGACATCCGCACGGCGGATGGATATAAGGGCTGGGTGGTGGCGGCCGATTTGAGGGGACTCGATGGTGGGGAATATGCGCCTGAGGGCCGGTCGGTTCGCGTTACCGGGCTGGACGTGAACGTGTATCGCGAGCCCGATGTGACGCGCCATGCGCCGGTTCTGAAGCTGACGTGGGAGGCGCGGCTGGAATTGAGCGTCGACACAACAAAGAACACCGCGCGGTGGCTTCAGGTAAAGCTCGTGGATGGACAGACGGCCTGGGTGCAGCGGGGCGATGTTAGCGCTGAGACGGCGCCGCTGACGATTGACGCGATGCTTCAACTGGCACGGAAGTTTCTCGGCGTGACGTATACGTGGGGCGGGGTTTCGAGCCTGGGCTACGATTGCTCTGGATTTACGCAGATGCTGGAGAGGCAGCGCGGCATTGTGATGCCCCGCGATGCGGACGTGCAGGCTGCGTGGAGCGGCTTGACCACGGTTGAACGCAAGGATCTGCGGCCGGGAGATTTGCTGTATTTTGGCGGCAGCATTGCAAAGATTACGCATACTGGAATGTATCTCGGCAACGGCGAGTTCATTCACGACACAACGCACGATCATCCCGGCGTGCAGATCAGCCGGCTGGACGACGCACCGTGGACAACGCTGCTGGTAGCGGCGCGAAGAGTGAAGTGATCAGGGAGTGAAGTGATGAATCGGAGAGAGATGTTGAAGATTGCAGGCGCGAGTAGTCTGCTGCCGTTGACGGGATTGGCGGCGCAGGGCGTGGCTTCAGAGGGGAAGACTGAGATTGCATGCAACCTGAAGCGGCTGATGCTGCGGCATACGTGGACGACTACGATGTCGTCAAGCGCGTACAGAGACACAGTGCAGTTCCAGTACAAGCGGGACGGGATTACCGGTTTTGGCGAAGGGGCGCCGATCATTCGCTACAAGGAGTTTCCCGAGCAGGCGATGAAGGCGATTGAAGCGATTGCCGGGAAGATCGAGGCTGGCGATCCACGCATGTACCGGAAGTTTTTGACGCAGGTGCGCGGCGCTCTTGGCGAGCACGAACATGCAGCGATGGCGGCCGTCGATATCGCGGTGTTCGATTGGATTGGCAAGAGGCTGGGCGTGCCGCTGTACGAATTTCTCGGACTCGATCCGGCGGCCGCGCCGGTTACGGATTTCTCGATTGGCATCGATACGCCGGAGATTACGCGGCAGAAGACGCGCGAGGCTGCGGATTTTCCGGTGCTGAAGGTGAAGGTGGGCCTGAAGACCGACGAGGAGACGATCGAGGCGGTTCGCAGCGTGACGAAGAAGCCGATTCGCGTGGATGCAAATGAAGGCTGGACCGATAAAGAAGAGGCCATTCGCAAGATCAACTGGCTGGAGACGCAGGGCATTGAGTACGTGGAACAGCCCATGCCGGCGCACATGATTGAAGAGACGAAGTACGTGCGCAGCAAGGTGCATTTGCCGATCTATGCCGACGAGGCTTGCACGGATGTGACGATGATTCCGCGGCTGACGGAGGCCTATGACGGAATCAATGTGAAGCTGGACAAGTCGGGCGGGATTCTGGAAGCACTGCGATGGATTGAGGTGGCGCGCGCGGTGAACCTGAAGGTGATGCTTGGCTGCATGGTTTCAAGTTCGTGCACGGTGACGGCGGCGGCGCACCTGTCGCCGCTGGTGGATCATGTGGATCTGGATGGCAACCTGCTGGTGGCGAACGATCCCTGGCTGGGCGTGCGGGTGCAGAAGGGCAAACTGCTGCTGCCTAAGGGGCCTGGGCTGGGATTGACGGCGCGGGCGAGCTAGGGAAACCGGCTTAACCTTTCAATTGAGGTTTTACAATATCCATTGCATCGGGCGATGCGCGGATGAGCGCCTTCTTTTATAGTTGTTGCAGTTGCGCCTGCGGTTTCATTTGCTGGTCCAAGGTCTCTGACCGCATGATTGCACAGGTTGCGATGGAGTGCATACTATCCCAGCCTAGGCGCAAAAACAAAAAGCGCGCCGAGGATGGGGCACCCAGTTTTGTTTCAGACGCAAGGACGATTTTTTCAAGAGATTACAGGACGAGAGGGATAGAAAAATGCCGGCATCGGAAACCAAAGTTGTGAAGAGCAAGGCGGTGAAACCGTTGACTACGTTGAAGGCCTGGAAGGCTTTGAAGGCCCATCACAAGCAGGTTGGCGCGGCGCACCTGCGCGATCTGTTTGCGGCTGACCCGAAGCGCGGGGAGAGGCTGACGGTTGAGGCTTTGGGGCTGTTTCTCGACTACTCGAAGAATCGCGTTACGGACGAGACGATGAAGCTGCTGGTGGAGCTGGCGCGGGAGTCTGGACTGCAGTCGCATATCGATGCGATGTTTCGTGGCGACAAGATCAATGTGACGGAGGGGCGTGCGGTGCTGCATGTGGCGTTGCGTGCACCGAAGGGCGCAAGCATTGTTTTCGACGGCCAGAACGTGGTGCCGGAAGTTCATGCCGTACTGGACAGGATGGCAGCGTTCAGCGATCGCGTGCGCAGCGGCGAGTGGAAGGGGCACACCGGAAAGCGGATTCGCAACGTGATCAATATCGGCATCGGCGGCTCGGATCTGGGGCCGGTGATGGCGTACGAGGCGCTGAAACACTACAGCGATCGGAACCTGACCTTCCGGTTCGTCTCGAACGTGGACGACACGGACTTTGCGGAAGCGGTTGTGGATCTGGATCCGGCGGAGACTCTGTTTATTGTTTCTTCGAAGACCTTTACGACGCTGGAGACGATCACGAATGCGCAATCGGCGCGGGCCTGGCTGGTGAAGGGCTTGGGCGGCGACGAGAGCTCAGTGGCGAAACACTTTGTGGCGGTGTCGACGAACGCCGAGGGCGTGAGCAAGTTCGGCATCGACACGGCGAACATGTTCGAGTTCTGGGACTGGGTTGGCGGACGCTATTCGATGGACTCGGCGATCGGCCTGGCGACGATGCTGGCGATTGGGCCGGAGAACTTCCGCGCGATGCTGGACGGGTTTCACCAGATGGACGAGCACTTCAGGACGACGCCGTTTGAGCGCAACCTGCCGGTGCTGCTGGGGCTGCTGGGGCTTTGGTACACGGACTTTTTCGGCGCGCAGACGATGGCGGTGTTGCCATACGAGCAATATCTGAAACGGTTCCCTGCCTACCTGCAACAGTTGACGATGGAGAGCAACGGAAAGCATGTGACCATCGCCGGGAAAGAAGTGAATTACGACACTAGTCAAATCTATTGGGGCGAGCCGGGCACGAACGGGCAGCACTCGTTCTATCAATTGATTCACCAGGGAACGAGACTGATTCCGTGCGACTTTATCGCGTTCGGCAAATCGCTGAACCCGATTGGGCGGCACCACGACATGCTTCTGGCCAATGTGCTGGCGCAGAGCGAGGCGCTGGCATTCGGCAAGACGCTGGAGCAGGTGAAGGCGGAAGGCACGGCGGATTGGCTGGCGCCGCATCGCGTGTTTGAGGGCAACCGGCCATCGAATACGATCCTAGCGGAGAGTCTTACGCCGGGGATTCTGGGCAAGCTGATTGCGCTCTACGAACACTGTGTTTTCACGCAAGGGATTCTGTGGCAGATCAACTCGTTTGACCAGTGGGGCGTGGAACTGGGCAAGGTGCTGGCGCAGAGGATCATTCCGGAACTTGAAAGCGGGGCTGAGCCGGCTCTGGCGCACGATACCTCGACGAATAACCTGATCCGCCACTATCGCAAGCTCAAGGGCGGGGCGTGAGCACGAGCGACTGACGCAATAGCCGTGTTGGTTCATCTGTTCCGATTGCAGAGAGTTGCGCGACTGTGCAAGACTGCGGGCGGAGACGAACATGGCCAATCGATGGATTGTTTTTGCAGGGTTGATGGTATGCGCGGCGAGCGTTTGGGCGCAGGAGGCCGTGGTGTTGCCCGCGGTGCCAACGGCAACAGGGCAGGCGGGAGAGACGTTCCGCTTTGTTTCTGATGGACCGAGAGGGGCGGGCTGGTCGCGGCCCGACGAGATTGCGCGTAAGTACATTCACGAAGAACTGCCGGCGCTGTTTGAACGGACGATTGCGCTGGACACGGAAGTGCCGGCACGGACAACGCTGCGCTGGATTTTCACGGGGCCACATGCGGGTTTTACGGTGGAACTTGGATCGAGCAAGGTCCGCATAACGGAACGGTATTACGATTCGATGGGGCTCAGCGAGGGGCAAGGCAGCTATCCCGAAAAGAATGTTCTGGACGAAGTGCGGCAATTTACTGGGCAGGCGCGCACGCTGACCGTGATTGCGGACGCGCACTTGTCAGTGCGTGTGCTGGTGAACGGACTTGAAGTGCTGACTGCTCCGATGTTGTTCGACGTGACGCGACAGCAACTAATTTATGCGGCGCCACGGACCGGGCACGACGTGGTGGAAGGCAGGTTGCTGAAGCCGCAGGTGAAGGCGGCGGCTGTGACGATCAAGGCCGGCGAGAAGCACCAGACGATGCTTGGATTTGGCGGGAGCCCGAGCATAACAGCGTATGCGGAGCTGAGCGAGGCGGGAAAAAGCGAGTATTGGCGGATGCTGAAGCGCTATAACCTTCTTGTTTCGCGCGAGTATCCGATGGGGACTGAGCTGAAGCCGGACTTGAGCAATATGGAAGAGTTGGCCGACGCAACGCCGCACTATTACGGAGACAACTTTCCGAACAGCGAGGTATCGAGCTTCGAGTACAACAAGCATGTTGTGGATATGGGCGGAGACGTGATTTACGAACTGTGGGCGCTGCCGCCGTGGGCCACCGTGGACTACTCTGGGGCAAAAGTTGTGGATACGTGGAACAAACAGGTGAAGCGCGCGGCGAATCCAGAGGAATATGCGCGGATTGTGGTGGGGTTCTGCAAGAAGGAGAAGGAGCGGACGGGAGCGGCGCCGCTGATTGTGGGCGTTGAGAACGAGGTGGATCAGCCGCCGGCGGTGTTTGCTGCGATGACGTTGGCGATGAGGCGGGAGTTGGATAAGGCGGGATTCGCGCAGACGAAGATCCACATGGCCGATGCAAGCTACATGTTTTTGGGAGTGGAACGGACCAAGGCGCTGCACCAGGATGCGGATGCGTGGAAGGCGATCGACTATACGGCGGCGCATGAATATGACTTTCAGGAATTCATGGCCAATCCCGATCTTTATGACGCGCGGCTGCGGGCCATGCACGATGCGAGCGCGGGGAAGGATTTTCTGGCGACAGAGATTTGTCTCAACGATCCGCATTATCAGGAGCCGTCGTATCGGATTGCGCTGGCTGCGGCGCAACTCTACCACAAAAACCTGACGGAATTAGACGCAGTAGGGCTGCTGTATTGCTGGATGCTGCTCGATGTGGAGCAGCCGACCTTTGGCGGATCGCGGTCGCTGATGGTTCCGGACAGGACGCAGGGGTGGGTTCCTGTGGCGTCGAGTTTTGAGCTGCGGGTTATGGGGGCGTTCAGCCGGCACGTCTTGAAGGGTATGCAGCGTGTGGGAGTTGAGACCGCTGACAGAGATCTTTTGGCAACAGCATTTATGGAGGGCAAGAACGAAACGCTGGTGATGGTGAATCGAGGGACGGTGGCGTTGAAGGTCGCTGTTGCCGGGGGTTCCAAGCCATGGGCGGAGATGGAGCGGACGGGGATCGAGGAAGCAAATGCGGTCTCGACCGTGCCAGCAGAACTGGTGGTGGCTCCGGGGGAGATCGTTGTGCTGTCAACCGTGGCGGCGGAGAAGTGATGCGACAACAAGCTGCCGGCGCGGCGATTGCTCTCACCGCCGACGGGGCTAAAGCAAAGAATGGTTGAAGTGGAGTCACGATGAAACGCAGAACTTTTATAAGAGACGCCGGATTGACGGTTTCATCTTCATGCCTGTTTCCTCGATTGTTATTGGCAGAGAATCAGAAGCACGCATTGCAGGGAACGCTGACTGTGGATGAGCGAACAAAGCTCGCCACGGTGCCGGTGGACTTTACGGGGTTGAGTTACGAGTCAGCGCAACTGGCGAACCCTGCATTTTTTTCCAGCGAAAATGCTGCGCTGATTGCGCTCTTCCGCGAATTGGGCACTGAGGGAGTGCTACGGCTTGGCGGGGGAACAAGCGAGTTTACGGCATTTACAACCGAGACGCAGGCAGGGCCTCCACCGTTTGATGCAGTGGGACCCGACACCAGCAAGAACGTGAAAGGCGACACGCCGATTACGCCGCAGAGCCTGCGCAATCTGTGTGCATTTTTGGATGTGACGGGTTGGCGCTGTCTTTATGGGTTGGACCTGGGCCGCGGAACGGTTGAACGGGCGGCGGAAGAGGCGTTTTATGCCTACAGTATTCTCGGTTCGCGGCTGATTGCGTTTCAACTTGGCAATGAACCGGATGCATGGCGGACTCGTTACCGGCCTGCGAGTTGGAGTTACGCGGACTATTGGAAAGAGTGGATGGTTGCACGGACGGCGGTGCTGGCGCGAGTTCCTGCGGCCAAGTTTGCCGGACCCGATGTTTCCAACAAGATGGTCTACGTAACCGGATTCGCTGAGGACGTGAAGAAGAGCGGCTCCGCGATTGCGATGTTGACTTCGCACTACTACGCCATGGGGCCGGCGGGTGCGAAAGGCGTGACGATGGACCGACTGCTGTCGCCCGACTCTAAACTTGAGCGCGATCTAAAGATAGCGATGGACGCAGCGCGGGGCGCTGGAGTGCCTTACCGCATGAGCGAAGGCAATTCCTGTTGGAATGGCGGACAGGAAGGCGTGAGCGATACGCTGGCCAGCGCGCTGTGGGTTGTGGATATGATGCTGGACTTTGCCTCTTACGGGTGTGCCGGGGTGAATCTGCACGGAGGCGGGAACGGATTCTATACGCCGATTGCCGGGAGCGTGGAGAAGGGATTTGTGCGGCGTCCGGAGTACTTCGGCATGAAGCTGGCAAATGAATTTGCAGGGGCGACGATGGTGGTATCAACGCTCGAATGTACGAGTGACCGGGTACGCGTGTATGCGGGCCGGAAGAATGCACGCTTGCTGGTGGTTGCGATCAACAAGACGGATCAGGCGGTGGCGATCGAGACGCCGATACGTCATGCGCACGAACAGTGGCTGCTGGCAGGACCCGCAATTGACGCAAAGCAGGGTGTAACGCTGACAAAAGGCCGCGGCTTGAATTTGCGGGATGGAGTTTTGCACGTGGGGCCGTACAGCGCGGTTCTGGTGAAGGCTTAGGCCAGGGCGGTTTCAGGAATTGTGTAGAGGAATGATCATTCCCTCAGGGGCTAAAGCCCAACTCATTTTGCAGGGTTTGTGTACGGGCTGAAGCCCGTACCCTTCAAAGCTGCGCTGCACCAATAGTGAAAGCGCTCTAATTGAATATAAAAAGCCGAGGGAGCGCGGTCGCGCTCCCTCGGCTTTGACGTGATTAAAACACTAAGTGCGCGCCCACCTGGAACTGACGGGCGGTGGTGCCTGTGTAGGTGTACCCGCCGTTGCCGATCTTGCCAAAGAGGGTCGATGTTGGGCTGACAACCGGTGTATTGTACTGCGGCCGGTTGAGTACGTTGAAGGCATCCAGGCGCAGCTCGAGCTTGACGTTTTCCCACGCGGTGATGTCCTTCTGCACATTTCCATCCCAGTTGCTGGTGTAGTCCTGGCGCATCAGGTATGCAGGGAAGGTGCGGTAGTTATACGAGTTGGGTTGGACACTGGGATTGTAGGGATTGCTCGTTGAAACGTTGGTGGGATCGTTATTGCAAGTGGTCCCGCCGTTCGTGCAGGTGCGGGTGTCGAACACTGCGGTGTTGAATACGGGAGTGCCGTTGATTACATCGGCGGTGCTATGCTGCTTGTTTTGGAAGTCTTTCCAGCCGCTTCCCGTGTAGATCGCGTTGCCCCAGGAAATCGGCGAACCGGAAAGGAACTGGTAAATAAGGGAGATCTGCCAACCGCCTATGGCGCCATCAAGAATGCGATTGTCGTTGGCGAAGAATTGCCGTCCGCGCCCAATTGGTAGTTGATAGGTTCCGTAGCCTGAAAAATGGAAGGGAAAGTCTGAACTGGTCTCACCGTAGTTGAGCACATCGCCAGGGTTCAATTGGTTGAAAGTTCCCAGCGACCTGGACCACTCAAAGACTCCGTTCACCGTCAATCCGTGCCCCATTGTTTTGGCGACGCGCGCATTCAATGCATTGTAGTCCCCCTCCTGTCCAGGGTTCAGCTGCGATGTCACTGAAGCGTATTCGGGGGTGGACATGAGGAACTGACTGGGCGCCATCAGGCTGGCTGTGGCAAAGCTTCCGGTGATTCCCGCAACGCCCTTTAGCGGATTTGCAATGTTGGTTGTCGCCGGCCCTCCGTTCTTAAATGTTGCTCCACTCATCTTGTTATTAACAGCAACGTCATAGTACGGCGAGCGGCTCAGGTACGGCAGCAGCGGGATGGCATCAACCGCATTGCTGTAGGAGAGATGCACTTGGTGGTTTTCAATGTAGCCAAGGTCAATCAGGATGGTCTTGCCGATCTGGTACTGAACATCCAGGCTGAGACGCTCCGCATAGGGAACTTTGATGGTCGGCGAGTAATACACCATCTTGGCGCCTAGATTTGTGTTTATTCCAAGGCTATTGCCGGTGGGCAGCAGGATAGGATTCACAGCCGGCGCGGTCGACGAAGTTGGGAACGGATCGGCGAGTGTGTTGTTGGTCAGCCCACCGGTGACGGTCCTCACGTAGGCCGTGGTAGCCGAATAGCCATAGGCCTGGCCTTGGTTGTAGTCGTTGAATGGGTTCGAGAAGATGCCGAATCCGAGGCGGACCACAGCTTTTTCATGCAGGAAATCTGGCGACCAAGTGATGCCGAGGCGCGGATTGTAGTAAACAGGTGGCACGTGGTACGCATATCGATTGCTCGACGAGGCATAGGTTGCGCCACCAGTGGGTAGGAACGAAGCCGCGGCCAGCAGCGGACTCGGGCTCTTGGCGTAGTTCGCCTCCGCAGCCGCCGTCGCTTCGTTAACAGTATTGGGATTGAAGCCGTTCACCATCCGGTTCTGGCTCTCGTTTACGGGGAGCTCATGTTCGAGGCGTATACCGATGCTGACGGTCAGGTTTGGCTTCGCCTTCCAGTCATCCTGCACAAAGAAGGCATTAAGGAAGCTGTTGTACTGGAACGGCGCGGCGATGTCTTCCTCACCGCTGGTCGGGATGCCGAGCATGAAGAGCGCGAACGAACTACCGAAATAGGCTGGGTTGGAGGTGCTGGTCGCAGAAACGGGATTGCCCGCCGTGTTGGCGAAGGTGAAATATGCGTTGGCGTAACTGGGCGTGAGATAGGAGCCTTTATAAGCACGAAGATCGATGCCGCCCAGAATTGTATGGGACTTGAATATCTTGGTCACGGTCGAAAACAACTGAATCGTATCGAAATTCTCAAACGACCCCGGCTGACTGCTGTAGCTGAGCGGGCTAGTTTGGTCGGTGAAGTTAATCCGTGGGATCGCGAGGGTCGTGGAATTCTGTGCCAGGTATCCTGGGAATCCAAATGAAGTCGGGCTGGTGCCACTACTCGTGATAGCGTTGGCGTTGTCATAGCGCGTGACGCTGCCGCGTGTGTCGAGGAAGAGTGTTGGCGAGAACGTGTGGATTTCCTCGATCAGGCCGCCGGCCATGATTTGGTCGGTAACTGTGCCGGACAGGGCATTATGGAAATAGTTGCTGGCGGAATTGAGATAGCGGCTCCGGTGGGCCTCGCCGAAGAGTTTGTCTTTGGAACCCAGGTTGTAGTCGATGCGCCCCATGTGGGAGCGGTAGTCCTGGACCGTGGGCGTGTAAGTGAAGTAGTTGTTCTGGCCGTCGGCGGTTGTTGTGGTGCCGGTGTAATTGGGCAGCGGAACCAGCTTGAAATATGCTTGCGCGATCGGGCTCACCGACAAACCGGCGTTCGAGAAGATGTTGCCCGGAATCGCCGTTCTTGAGTTGTTGGTTATCGTTCCGGTAGCGGAATTTGGATTGTAGAGTTGGTAGTTCTTTGAGGAACTGTTGAGCGCCAACAGCGCGGAAAAATCGCCACTGCGCTCCGCCTGGGTGGGAACGCTACCGATGGTCTGCGCCGGAGTCGGCTGGCCGCGATAAGTCTCATACGCGTAGAAGAAGAACAGCTTGTTGCGGCCGTTAAAGACCTTCGGAATCCATATAGGGCCGCCGATCGAGCCACCAAACTGGTTGTTATGCGTAGGCGGCGTAGCGCTACTTCCCACCTTTTGTGCCCATGGGAGTGCCGTCATCCAACTACAGTTGTTTGCTGAACGGCTGACAAAATTTCCGCTCAGGCCGGAGCAGCCTGAATCCTGGTAACTCCATCTCGCCGAACCGTGAAATTGGTTGGTGCCGCTTTTGGTCGTAATGTTGACCGTTCCACCCGAAGTGTCACCGTAGGTCACATTCGCGCCGAAGACGTCCACGCGAACCTCGTTCACGGAGTCGAGTTGCGGGCTGAAGGCCGAATAGCGGCCGCTGTCCTGCATGTTCGGAACGCCGTTGAGCAGGAGTTCATTCGACGCGGAGTTGCCGCCGCCGAGCGAGAAATCGTCGACGGTCTGATTGCCCATGGGGGTAGCGCCACCAAGGGCGTGCTTGGCTTTGGACACTGTGCCGTATTCAATACGCGCGAAACCGAGCGGCGATCCGCCGGCGGTGGGCAGATCTTCCACCTGGTCGGTGGTCAACACCTGGCCCGTGGAGGCATCGGCCAGGTCGATGAGAGGTGCGGCCGCGGTGACGGTGACGACTTCAGATGCGGAGCCCATGGTGAGCTTGATGTTGATGGTGGCGTTTTCCTGGGTGTGGACCTGAATGCCGGACCTGACGAAGCTCTTGAAGCCAGGAGCATCAACTGTGACGGAATATCCGCCTGGCATCAGCCCGGGGGCGGTATAGAAACCTTCGTCCGTGGTGGAGACATTGGCGACGGCGCCGGTATCGGCGTTGGTGACGGTGACGGCGACATGGGGCAGGACACCCCCATTCGGATCTGTCACTTGGCCCGTGATGGAACCGCGGGAATTTTGCGCGTAGGCGCATGTGCCTATCAAGACGAGGAGAAAAACTACGAAGCGCTTCATGGATAGCCCCCTGCTTCAAGCAAAAGAATCACACAATATTCTGAGCGTCAATAACGGTAGCGAAGGGAATCTAAGGGTGTCAAGCATTTTTTGAAAGACAATCTCACAAATGAAAGTTATTGTTAATAATGTAGAGAAACGGAGGGTTTACCTCAAATTAGGGCGGCTTGCCGAGGCTTTAATGGACAGAGAGACCCGCAATGCGGAATCGCCGTCCAGATGGCAAGACCATCCCGAGGCTTGATGGTTGGGCTGAATGAGGCTATTGCTAGCAGCGGTTTCGATTCAAGTGGTGACCCTTAAAGATCATGCGAGGTGGCATTTTCTTGAGAAAAATGACCCTTGGCGTCTACGTTTCAGTAAAGGGCAGAATCGAAACCGCTGTAGCCGCTGCCTGGCAAGAGGCATGGGGGAGAGGCGTCTGGAGTGGAATGCGCAGAGAGAGGCAGCGAGTCAACAGCGACCACGGTATTTTGCCGTAATGCGGATCGCGGCTTCCAGCACAGGCCCTTGAGTTTCTGCCTGCCTCTGCGGGGTCAGGCGGGCAAGAGAGGATGAGGGCATTGTGCGTGACCATTCTCTATGGACAAAGACAGGTTTGACAGTCTCGCCGATGGCCTATAGAAGGGTGTTGCCTGGGATGTTGGAACTGCCTTCCATCCTCATCATTCGTCAGCGGAATCGAACGGACAAACTCTATTTGGTAAATTGCATCCAGAAAAGGCCTGAATTGAAGACATTGAAGACGAACGCACGGACGAGCAGAGGGACGATTTCGCGCTTACTGGTTTGGGGGGCGGTAATGGCGCTGGGGACTGCGGCTTACGGCGCCGAGGTGAAGGTGGTTACGGCGAAGGGTGCGACTGCCCGCGAATTGTACGGAGCGGAGAAGTTGCGCGCGGCGCTGGCGGGGTTGAAGACGGCTCCGGCGGGTGCTCGGGTTTTTGCCGGGTTGAGGACTGCGCCTGAGATTGAACGCCTGGATGTTCCTGAATTTTGGCCGCAGGCGAAAGAAGCGTTCCTGATCAAGCAGGTGGGACGGACGTGGGTGGTTGCAGGGAGCGATGCTTCCGGAGTGTTGTATGGGGAAATGGAGTTGGCGACGCGGGTGAAGGCGGGTGGGGTTTTGCCCGAGGGGATCGACGACATGGAGCACCCGGCGCTGAAGCTGCGCGGAGCCTGCATTGGAATGCAGAAGACGGAGATTACCTACGACGACGCGGAGTACGACTACCCGTATACGCCGAAGGACTTTCCTTTTTTCTATGACAAAGCGGAGTGGACGAAGTACCTGGACATGTTGGCCGCGGAGCGCTACAACACGCTCTACCTTTGGAACGGACACCCGTTCACGAGCCTGCTGAAACTGCCGAAGTATCCAGAGGCGCAGGAGTTGCCGACGGCGCAGTTGGAACAGAACATTGCAATGTTCAAGTGGCTTACGGCCGAGGCGGACAAGCGCGGAATCTGGGTTCTGCAGGGGTTCTATAACATTCACTTGTCTCATGCATTTGCGCGGGCGCATAAGATGCCGTATCACCTGGCGGCTCCGAATGCGGAGGCGAGCGCGTATACGCGGTATGCGATTTCGGAGTTTGTGCGCGAGTATCCTCATGCCGGACTGATGATGACGCTGGGCGAGGCGCTTTCTCCGCACTACGGGGCGGAGTGGCTGACGCAAACGATTATTCCCGGAGTGAAGGACGGTCTGAAGGAGTTGGGGTCGACCGTTGAGCCGCCCATTGTGGTGCGCGCGCATGCAACAGATATCGATGAGGTGATGAAAGAAGTGAAGCCGGTCTACTCAAACATCGACACAATGTTCAAGTGGAACGGCGAGTCGCTGACGTGGACGAATGTGCGAGGGCCGGTGCGAGACCGCTTCAAGATGCTGGCCGAGAACTCGAATGTGGCGATTGCGAATGTGCATTTGCTGTCGAATCTGGAGCCGTTCCGGTGGGGCGATCCGGACTTTGTGCGGGAGACGCTGAGCAACTTTCAACGCGTTGGAATTGAGGGGCTGCATTTGTATCCGCTGCGGTATTGGGAGTGGCCGGTAGCGGGCGACTCGACCAATCCTATGCTTAAACAAACTGACCGCGACTGGATCTGGTTTGAGGCGTGGGGGCGATATGCGTGGAATCCGAACCGCGACGCGGAGAAGGAGCACGCGTACTGGGCAGCGCGTTTTGCGGAGAAGTATGGCTCGAAAGAGGCGGGCGAGAAGTTGCTGGAGGCATATACGCTGGCCGGACCTTGCCAGCCGCGGTTGCTTCCGCGCATCGGAATTACGGAGGGAAACAGACAGGCGTTCGCGCTAGGCATGACGATGCCGCAACTGATCGACGCGGCGCGGTTCAATCCGGCGGTGACGCTTTGGACGGGCGATGGGCCGGCGGGCGAACGGCTGAATGACTACGTCGCCGAGGAAGCGAAGAAGCTGCCGCACCACGGCGAGACGCCTGTGGGCGTGAGCGATGAAATGACGGCGGCAGCGCAAAAGGCGCTGGCGGCGGCCGAGGCGGCTGGGCCATTCGTCAGCACTAACAAGGATGAGTATGCGCGGGTGGTGAACGACATGCGCGCGATTTCGCTGCTGATGCAGTTCTACAACGCGAAGACCAAGGCGGCGGTGGAGACGATGCTGTACGGGTATGACCGCGATGCGGCGCATTTGCAGAAGGCCGAAGCGCTGCTGGCAGAGAGCGTGGAGCGGTTCCGCGCGCTGACGGCAGTGGCGGGGCCGGCGTATCGGACGGCAACCAGCATGGAGACGACGCAGCGGCAGATACCGTTTCGCGGCGGGATGAATCAGTTTCCAAACTGGCAGCAATGCCTGCCGATGTATGAAAAAGAACTGGCGATGTTCAGGCAGCGGCTTGCGCAGTTGAGTGCGGGCGCGGCGACGAGTGAAACCAAGACCGTGGGACCGCTGGCGCAGGTTGAGTTTGCTCTGAAGCCGGGCGCGGGTGAGGTGTTTGCTGTGGAGAAGGGCGCAAAGCTCTTCATGGATGGCAATGCGACGATTACGGATGTTGCGCCGGAACTGGAAGGGCTGAGGGGAATCAGAATCTCTCCGGCAGCGGGCGGAACGCTGCACTTTGAGTTGTCGAAGCCGGCGCAGATTCTGGTGGGCTTCCAAAAGAATGCGTCGAGAAAGAACTCTGTGCTCGATCCTGAGACGGAACAGTGGAATCTGCTGCTGCTGAATGCGGTGAGCGCGGGGAAGATGCCCGCGATGG
Source organism: uncultured Occallatibacter sp. (assembly GCA_964419175.1). Lineage (GTDB taxonomy): Bacteria > Acidobacteriota > Terriglobia > Terriglobales > Acidobacteriaceae > Telmatobacter. The sequence continues at coordinate 26,786 of CAYQOQ010000018.1, forward strand.
CGGTGTGGGCCAAGCCGCTGCCGGCGGGCATGAACGATCTCGACCTGGGGAAAGGGCCGTACGTGGTGTTGGGATTTATTCCTGAGGATTTGCATGTGGCTCCGCATGTGAATTTTGCGGCAGCGGGCAGCGATGGTGGGGCTGCGAATCTTGACTGGCTTTTCGAGTAGGGCACCAGGTCTCTGATCGCATGATTTCGTACTTTGAGTTCATGCGATCCCAGGTCCCAGAATCGGGATCTCCACCCCAAGGACGAAGACCTGTCCTTGGGGACCCCAGACCTGGGGCACCCAATGTTGCGTGAATACGCGAGGAGAAACTTCTCTAGTTTTCGGGCGGCGGGGCGGATTCCGGTAGAGGTGGATCGTGGCGCGCGAGCAGACAGGCGGCTTCTTCATTTGTGATTATGAGGAAGCTGCCGTGTTTCGAGTTGGCGGGCAGTGAGATTTCCGCGGTGATGTCGTCCCAGTGCTTCCAGTCGGTGGTGGCAACAGCCTCATAGCGGGCGCGCGGGGCGCGGTAGTGGTCGTAGAAGACGATATATCGATTGCCGACCTGAATCGCCGATGGGCCTTCGGACCAGCTCTCGTTGATGGGGCCGGAGATGTCGGTCCATGGGCCTTCCAATGTTGGGCCGGTGGCGACACGCTCCTGGAAGGTGAGCGGGTCCAGCGACTGCTGTTTGAAGATGAGGCGGTAGGGACCGGCCGCAGCGTGGAAGATGGTGGCGTCGATGACGACATAGCCAGGATCGAAGAAGACGGACGGCTTGGAGAAGGTGTCGAAGTCCGGAGTGAGCGACGACCAGATGCGATGGCCGGTCTCGGAATCCTTCATGGAACTTGACCAGATGATGAGCCACTTCGATTGCGCACGATCCCAATAGATTTCAGGCGCCCAGACGTTGTTGGTCTGGGGAAAGTCCTGCATGATGGGAACCTGCTTTTGCGCGGACCATGTGAGCAGGTCGGGCGAGGACGCGTAGCCGAGTGAGTTGCCGCGCCAGTTCCATGTCCAGACCATGTGGAAGCGGTTGTCGGGGCCGCGCGTGAGGTAGACGTCGCGCATGAGTTCGTCCGGCTGCGCGGGCACAACCCAGGGCTGGCCGCCGTTGAGTGGCGTGTAGTGAATGCCGTCACGGCTGAGGGCAAGGTAAATGCCCTGGTTGGCGGGTTCTTTGAAGTAGGCGAAGAGATACGCGGTGTTGCTATCCCTGGTCCCAAAATCGGGACCTCCACCCCAAGGACGAAGACCTGTCCTTGGGGACCCCGAACCAGGGGCACCCGGTTGCTGACTTAAAGATGGAACGGCGCAGGCGGCGATCAAGAGCGCCGCGGCGAAAGTGTGGAGCATGATTTTCATCGACACTTTCATTTTCCATCACTGAAGTTTGCGTCGAGGAGCGTTTTGCCGCGCCAGTGAGATTCGGATGTTTGCTTGCCGGCGGCATCGAAGTTGCGCCACGTCCATGTTCCATCCGCAGCATAGGTCTTCTGCCAGAGCTTGGAGGCATCGGTACGATAGAAGATTTCGTCGCCGATTTTATTGCCTGCGTGGAAGGTCGCAACCCACTGCTTTGCGCCGGTTTCGTAAAAGAGAGTCTGCTGACCTTCGAGGAGAATGCGGCCATCGCTGGCGCGTCCGGCCGACCATGCGGCTTTGAGTTTTCCGTTGGGCCAGTTCTCGCGGTGAGTGATGACGCTGGAGATGGTGAGGGGTTCAGATGCTGCGGTTGAGTCGGGATCCGATGGATCGAGTGCCCAGGCTTCGTTCAACTCGATCTCGTAGTTGACGGTGTTTTTTGAGGAGACGATGTGGATCACGCCGTCGGGGTCCTGGGTTGCGGTCACGTAGCCAACGGTGAGGATGTTGGCGGGCAGGCGCTTCTGCTTCCACGTCTTGCCGTCGTCGTCGGAAAGGGCAACGTAGGCTCCGTCTTTGTGGATGTGCTTTTCGCGGTTGGGATTGTAGTCGGCCACAAAGAAGAGACGGCCGGAGGCAAGACGGATCACGCTGGGGCGCTCGCCGCTGGTGAGCGGGTCGAAGGGAGTCTTGGATTTCTTCCAGGTTTTGCCGCCGTCGGAGCTGGTGGCCAGCGGCATGCGGCCCTCGATGCTGGAGTTTTTTCCGCCGAAGCCGAGGATTTCGCCATTGTTTGCGAGGACGATTGTGGTGTGGCGGCCAGCGGTGCGTCCACCTGTGTCGTACCAGGTTTTGCCTTCGTCGTGCGTCGCCCAGACGGCCGAGATGGAACCGTTGCCGTCGTCATCGCGACCGGTGGAGTCGGTGGGGATGAGGATTGTGCCGTCGCTGGCGCGGACGATGGAGTTGATAGGCTGCGAGACGTAGCGGCCGATGGGCGCGGTGAAGCGAGGAAATTGAATAGGCGCCCAGGTAACGCCGTTGTCGCTTGATGTGGTGAAGGCAAAGGGCGGCGCGCCAATGAGACGGGGGAATCCCCAGAAGAGCCAGAGGTATCCGCGATCGTTCCAGAAGACGGGAGCGGCACAGGCGGCATCGGCAAATGCAGGCCACGGCTCAGGCATGTCCCAGTCTTCGGCGCCCGCGCGGCGGCGCATGATGAGGACAGTCTGGTCGGGATCGTCTTCCTTGTTGGGCGTGTTGTAGTAGGCGGCGAGGAGGTCTCCGTTGGCGAGCACCTGGATGGCGGAGTTGTGATAGTTGATGCCGAGTCCGGGCGCTAGGCCGAGGCGCCAACCCACCTCTGGCATGGATTTGCCGTTGAGGTTGGGGAAGAGTTCATGGATGTGGTAGAAGGGCTTCGACGAATCGGGTCCGAGATTGATGGAGACGGGCGTTTGCTTGACCGCGGTCTGAAAGAAGAAGTGCGGATCGGGCGAGGGATGAGGCGCAGGCGGCGGCGCCTGGACTACGCGGAAGCCGATGTTGCCTTCTGCCGACGTATAACTCGGAGCGATGCTGGCGCGGTTTGCGGAGCGCGCGAAGTAAGGGGCCGCGGCTGGGTAGCTTTCGCCCGGCTTGGATTTACGGAAGTCGAGTCCGCCGCCGCGAACGACGCGAAAGTCTCCATGAAGCGGGCCGGTGGGATCGGTTTGCGGGCCGCTTGTGTAGGGCGCGTACCAGTCGGCAACCCACTCAGGCGTGCCTTCGCCGATGACGACTCCCCAGGGGTTTGCCTGCCCTGGCGCTGGGGGTGTGTCGCCGGTGAAGAATGGGGTTTGATGACCGGCACGGGCCGCGTATTCCCACTCGGCTTCCGTGGGCAAACGATACGTCTTGCCCTCCTTTTTCGAGAGCCATGCGCAGAAGGCGACGGCCTGTTGGTAGCTGATGCCTGCGGCGTAATGCGGATAGGCTGCGACCGGTTTGTAGGTTGGGTCGAACTGCTGAAATTCGGCGACGGTGATGAGATGCGTGGCGATTTGGAAGCCATGCGTGAGGGTGACCTTGTGCGCGGGGAGTTCGTAGAAGTCGCCATGAATGGGCCGGTTCGACATGACGCCGAAGCCATTGACGACGGCGTTCGAAAGCGGCTGAGCGTCAGCACCCATGATGAATGTGCCGGGGGGGATCCGCGCGAGGTCAATGGCGGCTGGAGTCTGCGCGGCGAGCGGCACGGCCAGAGTAAGGGCGGCGGCAAAAACGGCGAATCGAAGCACGATGGGTTTCTCCTTCAGGCGGCAGTGCAGGGATCAATGCGGCAGGTTGACTTCAAGGGGTCCGAGTGTTGACCGGTTGGCAATTTTTTTGCCGTCGACATAGAGAGTGAGCCCGCGGCCGCGTTTGAAATGCTGGCCGGTCTGGTCGTACGCGATGGCGAGGATGTGGCCATGATACGGCAGGCCGTCGAGCGCGAAGTAGCTCCACGCGCCGGCGGGCAGGAGCGGGCGGAGGATGAGTTTGTCGCCGGCTTGAGGACGCAACCCGATGAGGCCGGTGATGAGCGGGTCGGCAAAGCCGGAATGGTTGTAGTAGTTGCCACGGCCCACCTGCTTATTCTTTGCGATGAGCATATCTTTGGCGATCCACTCATCGGTGTCGGCGTCGAGGTCTTCGTCGATCCAATCGATGACGCGGCCTGAGGGCAGCTTGAGATGCTGCGAGAGAACGTAACTGGAGAAGAGTTGGTAGTACTGCTGCCGGCCGATGAATTGTTGCGATGGACCGTTGAGAAGATTAGCCAGGGCGAGCAAGGTTTGGGTGGTGGCGAATGGCCAGGAGGGACCGTTCCAAGTGCACTGGTCGCTGGATGCAAAGCGGAAACGAGGACTGCGGCGTTCGGCTGTGGTGGGGCCATACTTGCCGGCAAAACCGCGGGGATCGAAGAGCTGTTTCCAGGCAACGGCGCGGCTGGACGGAGCGATGTTGAACTGCCAGGGGATGTAGCCAATGAGTTCGCGGACGCCTGAGAATTGCAATTGCGTGCCGGGATCGATGAACCTCTTTTGCTTACGAATGCCGGAGTCTGGCGACGGTGAGACGGCTTCGTAGAACTGGTCTTGGGGATTCCACAGGCGGGCTTCGATGAATTGGCGAAGCGAGGCGGCTCTGCCTGCGAATTGGCCAGAGAGGGCAGGTTGCCCGGCGGACCAGGCGATGGCGGAGATGGCCTCGGCGTCGGCCAGCATGTAGCTGTTCAGAGGTGTACGGTAACCATCGCCGCCGATGGATTTCTCCATGGCATCACGGGTGTCAATCTGCCAGAAGAGGCCGACGGATGGGTCGAGATTCGCGGCTTCCCAAGCTTTGTAATTGTCGACGAGGCCGGGAAGAAGATCGATGGCGAGTTTGTTATCGCCCGTGGCGAGAGAGACATTGCGGATGCTATCGGCCAGGGGAAAGCTGTATTTGCGGGGATCGGCTCCGGCGGAAAGCCAGAAGCGCGCGTAATCATTGGCAATCTGTGGGTTGCGCAGCCAGCGGGCTTCGCCAAGGTGGAAGGGCGCGGCGTCGGGAAGCGCGCCATAGAAGCCGTCGGGGGCGTCAGGCCGGGGAAGCCACTCCGTAATGAGAAATCCGCGGCTGGTGGAGACGACATGCTTTTGCCAGGCGTACCAGCGGAAATAGTACATCTGCTCGAACTGCTTGTCGGAACCGGAGAAGAGGGGAACGTTGGCTTCGAGCCAGGGCCATTCGTCCTGAGACTGCTTGCCGGTTGCTTCCTGCTCGTCCGCGGCGAATTGGATTGCATAATGGCGGTAATCGGCGGGATGAAGGAGGGTGAAGGGCTGGCCTTGCGTTCGAACAGTTGCACTCGGAGAGGCAGGCGCTAAAGCACGCTCCTGTGCAAAGAGAGCGGCGGGCAGCAAAGCGGCGGCAAGGGCGAAGATGGGACAGAACTTCATCTGCATTGCGAACAGAAGTGTACCGGGCGCGGCGCGGGGAGGCAAGGACATGTTGGAAATAAACTGCTTATTGTGAAAATTGATCGGAACCCGATTAGGCTGCTGTATGCGGAGCGGGGCTGCTGATTCCAGAAGGCGGAACCGAAAAGCTGGTATCGTTCTCGGAAATTCCAACTGGTTTGAATCCGTCCTAAACACCAGGCTGAATCCGAAGGTAAGACGTGTCACCATCTCTTAGATTTCAAAATTTTGCTCGCCTGGACGTTAAGCACTCCGACCCCGGAGTGGGTTTGCAAACCCAATAACGGTTCGCTCCGTGGAAGATTTAGGCTCTTCATTGATATTCGAACCGTGACAACGGTGGTTCAATAAGGCATTCCCATTAGAACCAGCTCAAATGGAGCTCAATTCGTAGAGCATGAACAAGGGAGATATCATAGCGAAGTTGCGGGAGCGTGGATTGTCCCGCCGGGATGCGGTGTATGTTCTCAATTTCGTTCTCGATGAAGTGGCCGTGCCGCTCAAGCGAGGCGAAGCGGTGGAGTTTCCGTTCGGATCTCTGAGAAAGGTCCGTCATCCGCGCAAGAAGCAGCGTGGCTAGTTTCTTAACAAGATCACGACAATTTACCCCATATTTCCATTTTGAGTCGTAATTCAGAATTCTCTGATCGTCGCGATCGTCAATGGTTATGAGGGTGCGAACGCGGTGGAGACGTTTCGGCGGCGGCCCAGCTGGGCACGCTCGGAGCTTTGGGATGGAAACGGATGCAAAAGAGATCGCGAGCGGAGGCAAAATGGGAATATATTGGATTGCATCCGAAAGGCAAAACGGAAATCCCGGCTATCGTTCCCTGAGTCGCTCTGGAACTAGATCCGGAATCGCCTGTAGCCTCAGCCATAGGAGATCGTGAATGAAAAGACGGGAGTTTCTCTCTGCCTCTGCCGCGGCAATTGCCGCAACCTCTTCGCTTGCTCCTTGCCTCGCCGAAACCTCGATTCCCCTTGGCATTCCACCCACGCTTTCCGCTTCTGTTGCGGCAGCAGGGCGCATTCCGCGCGTGAAGAATCCCGGCGTGCGACGCGGCGAAATGCTTTACCGCCAGTTGGGAACGACAGGAGTCGAAGTTTCGCTCATTGGCATCGGCGGCTCCAAGATCGGCCGCAATACCATCTCCGACGATGAAGCCACGCGCCTCATGCATCAGGCGATTGATCGCGGCATCAATTTTTTCGACAATGGATGGGACTACAACGATGGCCAGAGCGAAATACGGATGGGCACGTCACTTGCGCTGGGGGGGTACCGGCAAAAGGCATTTCTGATGACCAAGATCGACGGCCGCACCAAGGCTGAAGCGGCACGCCAGATCGATATCTCACTGCAGCGCCTCAAAACCGACCACATCGACCTTTTGCAGCACCACGAGATCATTCGCTTCGAGGATCCGGATCGTATCTTCCACGCAGGCGGCGCCATGGAGGCAGTGCTGGCAGCCAAACAGGCTGGCAAGGTCCGTTTTATCGGCTTCACGGGCCACAAGGATCCGCGCATTCATCTCTATATGCTCGAAGTGGCTGATCGCAACGGCTTCCACTTCGACACCTTGCAGATGCCCATCAATGTCATGGATGCGCATTTCCGCAGCTTCTCGCAGCTGGTTGTGCCCGAGGCCCTCAAACACGGTGTCGGTGTTCTGGGCATGAAGTGCTTCGGTGCCGGTAACGTTCTCCGCAGCGGCGTGATTGAACCTCCGGACTGTCTGCGGTATTGCTTGAACATTCCGATTTCCGTGCAGATTACCGACATCAACTCGCAGATGTTGCTCGATCAGGCATTCACCGCCGTCAAGGAATTCAAGCCGATGGATGAACACGAGGTCGCTGCGCTCATCTCCAAGACTGAGCAGGCTGCAATGACCGGTGAGTTCGAGCCATTCAAGACCACGACAGCCTACGACGCCACGGCGCGCCGCACAGAATGGATGGGTTGAAGAAGGGTTCTTGAATAGCCGCAGCGTCGTTTACGCAGGCATGCGCATTGCTTCCCGCGCTTCCGTCAGGTCTTTGGCAAGGGTTTGCTGTGATTCGGCAGTGAGCCTTTCGTCGTGGCTGGTCAGGTAGAAGACGTCGATGGCGGTTTCGCCTTCCCTATCAATCAGCGCAACCTTGATGTTGCACGGGTGCATGCTGAGGGTAAGAGCGATCTGGCGCAGCAGGCGGGCATAATCGACGACCCCACAGAATCGTCTGCGCCAAGGCATCCACGTCGCTCTTGGCCAACAGAGGAGAATTTGAACAGGGCGGTGCAGCTCTGTAAAGTGCATATAGATGCTGGCCAAGACCCAGGGCTGGCTCGAGCTTGGATACTTTCTCGCCGACACATTTTACGGCTGCTGACAGCATAGTCGCCATGGCACCAGGATGCGATTCAGTCGTGCAGCACAACGTTGACCAGTGAACTATTGATGAGCATCCCAGCAGAGCTATAGTCGATGTAGCCGAGATCGCGAAACCTGTTGAGGAAGAAGCTGACACGGGATCTGGTGGTGCCTATCATCTCCGCCAGGGTCTCCTGACTGATCTTGGCAATCACTGGAATTGGCTTCGATTCCTGGCCGAAGTTAGCCATAAGCATTAGCAACCGGGCGAGACGCTTTTCGCTGGAATTGAACAAATGATCAACCAGATCGGCTTGCATGCGGAGGTTGCGGGAGAGAAGGTGCGCGAGGAATTGCTCGGCGAACTCCGGTTCACGATGGAGTAGGTCCTGCATTACCGTCTTATCGATGCGAACAATGGTACAGGCTTGAAGGGCGTTCGCAGAGTTAACACGAAGCTGCTCACCCGCCAGGGAGGCTTCACCGAAAAAGCTGGCCGTGGGAAGGTGAGCGATTACGGCTTCCTTGCCGCTCATCGATACGACGCTGAGCTTTACCGTGCCACTCTGGATGTAGAAAACTGCATTGGCTGGATCACCTTGCGAAAAGATGGGTTCACCGGTCAGGTATTCGCGCTGCGATTTCCCGGCGATAAACTTGTTAAGCGGACTCTGAAGGTCGAGTGCAAGTCCCTGTCCTGGCAGCGCCCCAATCTCCTTCGAAACGACTTTGAGCTTATGAGTGGCAGCCAGAGACAAAGCGAAAGGGCGACCCAGCGGAACGCTGGAGACCGTGCTCTTCATAGTTGTGCAACAAGTAGCCATGATCGATACCTTTCAATCTTGCAGAGTGCATGCAATGGTTTGAAGTGTTGTCAACCACTGCGACGTCGATATAGCAAAGGTACAAGTGCAGAAAGTGAGTGAACATCGGCGATAACTGTGATTGCTGTAGTCTTTACTACGCAAACTTTGTAGGGCTTTTCTTACGCATAAAGGCCGATTGATTCAATCAAATCATGAGTTATAGCGTGGGGGGACGATTCGAGATTGCGGTTTATCTATCACGCTAAACCGATAGGCGCCTGACGCTTTCGCACCTGCATCCATCCGGTCGAAAGACTTCGTCCGCGAACAAGGCACTCAGTTATCTTTATGACTTGGGGCCTCGGTCTGAGAGCTTATCATTCAAGAGATTGTCAGCGGGTTCATCTGATTCTGTACCTGGTTTTTAATCGGATTCCGGGCAGACTTTGCATCGCTGTCCAGTATCTTCCTGATCGCCGGAACTAGTTCTTCCGATGCGCTGTCCTTGTTGACATATTCGGTCGCACCCGCCCGCAGGCAGCGCAACGCATATTGGCTCTCAGACTGAACGCTCACCATGATCACTGGGAGCTGCGGGTAAATCCGTTTTACATCCTTCAGCACTTCAAACCCGCTGCGCCCCGGCATGTTGATGTCAAGCAACAGTACGTCAGGTTGAGATTTGACCAGGTAGGTCAGCACTTCATCCCCGTTCGAGGCTTCGGAAAAGCGAGCGTCCGAAAATGCATCGACCAGAATCTCTCTGAGGCCGCGTCGCACGTTCGCATGATCATCCGCTATCAAGATATTCATCGTTATATCCGCTTGCCGGTCCGAAACCCGACCTGAAACTACAGTACCGGAGGAGAAAAGCAAGCGGCATCAGCGAAAACCGTGATTCTAGTAAGGTTTATACCGCTCGCCTTGTAGGGTTATTCCTACACCGATATGCCAATCTAGGTCTCTGACCGCATTATTTCGTACTTTGGGTTCATGCTATCCCAGGTCCCAAAATCGGGATCTCCACCCCAAGGACGAAGACCTGTCCTTGGGGACCCCGGACCTGGGGCACCCGCAGTTGGTACAACAACAAGCGGTCAGATATCTAGTCGATCAGGCCGTGGGTCATGGCGTAGCGGGTAAGGTCGGCGTTGCTCTTCATTTGCATCTTTTCCATAATGCGAGCTCTATAGCTGCTAATTGTCTTTACGCTGACATGAAGCCGGTCGGCAATTTCCGTCAAGGCGACGCCGGCGGCAATCATCCTCATGACCTCGTGTTCACGGTCCGAGAGCAACTCATGCAAGGGCTTGTCTGTAGACTCATCCAAATTGGCGATCAGTTTCTCTGCAAGGCTCGCACTAACGTAGCGTCCGCCACTCAGGATCTTCTTCGCCGCCATCGCCAGCTCCTCAGGGGCGCTCTCCTTGTTGATATAGGCGGCTGCGCCAGCCCGCAAACAGCGTACGGCATACTGGTCCTCCGGCTGGCAACTCAGGATGATCACCGGTAATCGCGGGTAGGTGTGCTTTACGTCCCGCAGCACGTCAACCCCACTGCGGCCAGGCATGCTGATGTCCAGCACCAGCATGGCGATTTGGGATTTCCCCAGGTGGCTCATCACCTCATCTCCGTTGCCGACTTCCGTAAAGTCGGCGCCGGGAAGAGCATCAGCCAGGATCTCTCTCAAACCACGGCGTACAACGGCATGGTCATCCGCGATCAGGATGTGCATGTTTGCTCCCTCTTTTCGCGCGGAGTGTCCACGGGAACGCGCACAGTGACCGTGGTTCCGTTGCCCGGTGTACTTGAGATCTGCACGTCGCCTCCGCAGAACTGCGCTCGTTCTTTCATGCCCAGGAGTCCCAAAGACCCAAGAGTGTTCGATAAGCCGGATTCACAGAAGCCGATGCCATCGTCCTCCACAACCAGCAGGATATTCTCCTCTTCCTGGACCAGGGCAACGCGCACCGACTTTGCCTGCGCATGCCGAATCACGTTGGTCAGACACTCCTGGAAGATTCGGAAGGTTGCGGTGGCTCGGTCACCATCCAAGTGTAAATCGACAGGCGGAACAGTGACCTGGCATTGGATACCATTGCGAGTAGCAAATTCGCTAGCCTGCCATTCAATGGCCGCCGCCAAGCCAAGATCATCCAACACTCCAGGACGGAGCCCGCTGCATATCGTGCGCACAGCCTTGACTCCATTATTGATCAACTGAATCGATTCCTTTAGCCGAGCGAGTACCGCGCCTTCCGACCCTGGCAGATGACGAGTCATCCACGTCATATCCATTTTGATCGCGGTCAGAATCTGCCCGATTTGATCGTGCAGGTCGCGAGCGACCCTCTTGCGATCCTCCTCGCGCACCCACTGCAGGCGTTCAGCCAACGCGCGCAGTTGTTCTCTTTGCAAGACGAGCGACTCTTCTCCCAGCTTGCGCTCAGTAATGTCGCTGTTGATAACCAACACGCGGGGCGCCTGGTCGCGCTTGCCCCATTGCAATGCCCATCGGCTCGACACCACAATTCGCCTGCCGTCCTGAGCGGTCGTTACGAGGTCTCCCTCCCAGTGTCCTATGCGCAGAAGTTCGTCTTTTATGTCAGCCAGCGGCTGCGGAAAATCGGTATGGAGCAGTTTGTGCGAGATCGTGCCGGCGGCCTGGCTTTTGGAGTATCCCAACATCGCCTCTGCCCCGCGGCTCCAAAACAGGACCGTCCCCTCCATGTCGATCACAAAGACGGAGTCCTGAGTAAGTTCGAGTAGGGCGGCCTGCTCCGCAGTCTCTATCTGCTCCTGCCGTCTTTCCGACACGTCGCGGAAGACCAGCACCACGCCGATCACTTTTTCCTCGCCGGCGAGGATTGGCGCGGCACTGTGCTCGACTGAAATTTCGCGGCCATCCCTTGTGATCAGTGCCACGTTGTTGGCTACTGTTAAAATCTGTCTCTCTTCGAGCACTAGGAGTACTTCATCATCCGCGCTCATCCCCGACTTCTCGTTGATGATCTTGAACACGTCCCCGACCGGCTGGTTTTGAGCCTCCTCCGGTTGCCACCCGGTTAGAGCGGAGGCAACCGGGTTGAGGAAGGTGACTCGGGCCTCGCTGTCTGTTGCTATAACCGCCTCGCCAATGCTGCCCAGAGTAGCAGTCCATCGTTCCTCGCTCTGCAACAGCTTGCTGCCCAGTTCCTCGACGTGGCGACGGGTGAATAGCGCAAGGAAGATCCCAGATCCCAAGCCCAGACCAAGGCAGCTTGTCACCATCAAGATCCATCGCAGGTGCGCGGCCTGAACGCGCCCGGCGCGCAGCCCTTCTTCCACACGTTGAAACTCCGCGATCTGCTCGCGAAGGGCATCCATTTTGCGTTTCCCTTGCTGGTTCTCATAGAGAGTGGGGTCGGCTTTCCCCGCGAGGCGAAGCGCGATGATCCCGTTGGCGTACTTCGCCCACTCCGTGTAGCCAGCATGAATGTCTTTCAGTCGCTGCTGCTGCGGGGGATTGTCATCCATCAGCCGATCCAAAGCCTCGAATTCGGAGTCGGATCTCTTCGCGCCCTCCAGATAGGGATGAAGGAAGGTCTCGTCGCCAGTTACGACGTAGCCGCGCGTGCCGGATTCCATATCTACGAGCAGCATGAGCAGATGCCCGGATTGGTCCAGAACCTGATCGGTATGGTCAACCCACTGCAATGACTTGTTCAGGTCGAAGGTTTCCCACAAGAGCAATCCGGCAAGGGCCGCCGTGACCACCATGGGAACCACAATCACGCGGCGGAGCAGCGACTTGAATTTCAAATATTCCATCGTATCCAATCACTCCTCTTCAGCGGGCGAACGGACCCAATACAGAGGGTTGCAACAAATATGGGTACTCCGCCCTCGCCGCGTCTTTGTTTTTGCGGCTGGGGTGGCAAAGCTCGATCCCTTCATTCAGGACCAGGTCGATCATTGGAGAACCGCTACAAATCACGATAGAGACCGCAAATTGGATAAGGCGATCGCTCCTCGGACGTGCGAAGCTCGACGCCCAAACCATCGGTGAAAACCAAGCGCTCGTCAGGTAGCGAATCGAGGGCCGCAATGAATACTTTCGGTCGACTTTGGTTGCCACTGCGGATTGTCGATTATTACTGGCCGTGCGGCGTTGTCACCGGGCAATTGATCGTGCAGAATCGCGTTGAGCAGAGCCTTATGCACACGAATGCGGCCATCGTAATCAATAAGACCGTGCTCGTGGAAACGGTTCATGAAGAAGCTGACACTGGAACGCGTTGTGCCGATCATCTCTGCCAGACTTTCCTCCGTGATCTCTGGAATCAACCCTTCAGTTTCATTTGGTTCGCCAAACTCCGCCATCAACAAGAGTATCCTCGCCAATCGTTTTTCGCAGGAGTCGAAGAGCCGATCGACAAGATCGGATTGAAGCCGAATACCGCGAGCAAGAAGATACCTGATCAATATCTCGGAGAAAGTACGCTCCTCGTGCATCACGCGGAGCATTTCCTCCCTCTCTATCCTGAGTGCTGTACAGTCGGTAATGGATGTGGCAGTGGCCATATGCAGCGCGCCTACCTTCGCCAGCGACTCTTCTCCAACAAACTCCCGGGCGGAGAGGAGTGTGATCGTGGCTTCCTTGCCATTCTCTGAAACGACAGTCAACTTTGCGCGGCCACCTTGAAGATAGAAGACGGAGTCGGCTGCTTCTCCCTGCGAAAAGAAGGTCTGCTTCCCGCGTAGTTTGACGATTCTGCGCCCAACCCCGGCACTCGCCAAGAAGGCCTCTGCATCGAATGCGGGCTTTTCAAATTCAAGCATTTAGGAACTTTCCTCCCAAAATGGCACTGACGCCGAACAAAAGTAAGCACACGAACGCGTTTGCTAAGGCTGACAGCGGAGTTGCAGCAACTATGGCAGGCTCATCGACGGTTATCAAGGCCTTGAAGGTGTGCTCATCTGCAGGGTTAATTACCTAGAATTGCATAAGCCAGCGCGAAGCACAGTTCACTATTGCTCACCTGAAGGGCGTTCTTGCCATTTGCCGCTGTCGCTGGCAACGTACTAGCCGCCCTCAACAAAGGTTGGGGTGTTTGTTTTGGGCAAGAACACAGAGTGAGGCTTCACGCCAAATTCTTGGCTGTAGTCGGCACGGAGGTATTTCCAGCCGCTCGGAAGGCGGACGTACTTGTACAGCCGTGCGTCTTGACTGAGAGTAAGGTTTGGTACTGTACTTTGGGTTGCCACCGGTATCAAAGTTCTCCTCTCGGTTAATACCGAAAAAACAGGAAAACTAAGCTTTACCGCAGACTTTTCTTAGGAAGCTTACCTAATCTATTGATTCTAAACGGCTGGTGCCGAAGAAGGGACTCGAACCCCCACACCCTTGCGAGTACGTGGACCTGAACCACGCGCGTCTGCCAATTCCGCCACTTCGGCACAGTGCATGCTCAGCAAGGCTCGCTGAACAAGGCAGCAACTTTGAGTCTCGCAAATGCGGGACCGGGTGTCAAATCCTGTGCAATGAAAGCAGACCGGGGCTTCACGCCCCGGTCTGCACTGCCAGCTTTGCGCTACAGATGACTCGTCTTAAACCAGCTTGGCGTCGAGCACTATCTCGGTGTTGTTGGCGAACAGCTTCGAGATCGGGCAGCCGCCCTTGGCGTCGGCAGCGGCCTTGTCGAAGACTTCCTTGGTGGCGCCGGGAACGCTGGCGGTCGTCGTCAGCACGATCCTGGTGATGGCGAACCCCCCATCGACCTTGGCCAGCGTAACCGCAGCCTGCGTCTCAATCTTGGTGGGGGTGAGTCCCGCGCCGCCCAACTGCGCTCCCAGAGCCATCGAGAAGCAGCTTGCGTGAGCCGCCGCAATCAGTTCTTCCGGCGTGGTGCCGGTATCAGCGCCTTCAAAACGTGAGGCGAACGAGTACTTGGCGTTCTCCAGGACGCCCGTTACCGTGGAGATGGTGCCTTTGCCTTCCTTCAGTGAACCTGTCCAAACCGCACTTGCCTTGCTTGCCATAGTCCCTCCTTGGGGGATTCAAAATCCGGTTGATGTCATCCGATGCGCAGTCGGGGGAAGCATGGGCGCTACCGGGGAGTTAATGCATGAGGCGCCTGCCGAATTACTGTACCGCAGTCGCGCCTGCACTTCCATGTTAATCTGTCGTGCATGTTGCCGCACCTGCCCTCGGCCCTCGATCCCGATTTTGACCCCGATCTTGCGGTTGATCTCTCACATGGTGAGCCTACTACGTCCAAAACGAAGCCAGCCGAACACCACTGCCAGATCTGCCCCACCTGCGGCCACCAGCTCACGGGCCACCACTGCAAGCTGGTCTGCACCCAGTGCGGCTATTACCTCAGCTGCGCCGACTACTACTGAACCCTGCTCGCCTTCCGCCTTCAAACGCTCCCACCTGAATCGACATCTTCAGAGTATGTCTCCACCCGATTGCGGAGCAATGGCATCCAGCGCCTTGGTGGGCAGCAGGTGAGCGCGGGACAACACCTTGCGCGTAAGGCCCGTGAGCGCCATGTCCGCGGCCTCGCCCAGCAGAATCCACCTGCGCTCGCCGCCATGCACCGTCATCGCGTCCACATCGTCTTCAAACACTGTGCGGATGCGCGCGTAGTAGTTCACCTGCATGATTGCGTGGCGCACGGTCATGCGCAGTTCTTCCGCCGGCACCGTTGCATCGCACAAAATGGGCAGCTCCCACAGGCCCGGCATCACGGTTTGCGTGGCGGCGCGCTGCTCCAGCAGAACCTCCCTGCTCGCTTGGCCGCCTGTATTGCCGGGACTCCGGCCTGTCCTTACCGAGAGCGCATGAGCAATTTCGCGGCTCAACATGCGCGGCCGTGGCGAAGTCTTGTGCTCGCCGCGCGTCTTACAGTCCTCGGCGACAGGGCACACAAGGCACTGCGGATTGCGCGGCTGGCACACCATCGCCCCCAGTTCCATCATTGCCTGGTTAAAGTCGCCAGCGTGATGCGGATCGACAAGCCGCGCCGCCAGGTCCTCAACCTTGCGCCGCGCCGCCGCCGCTCCCGCGCGGCTGGCTGACTCCCACCCCGCAAGGCGGCACAGCACCCGCTCCACATTGCCGTCCACCACAGCCACCGGTTCGCCGTTCGCAATGCTGGCGATGGCAGCCGCCGTGTAAGCGCCAATGCCGGGTAGCGCACGCAACTTTTCAGCGGTAGCCGGCAGATTTCCCTGGTAGTTGAGCGCCACATACTGCGCGGTCTTGAGCAACATGCGCGCGCGCCGGTAATAGCCCAGGCCACTCCACAGGGCCAGCACCTCCTGTTCCGGCGCCAGGGCCAGCGAGAACAGCGTAGGAAAGCGCGCCATAAACGTCTGGTATCGCTCAATAACAACCGCGACACGGGTCTGCTGCAACATGATCTCTGAGACCCAGATCGAGTAGGGATCGCGTCTGTGACGCCAAGGCAGGTCACGGCGGTTTTGCTCATACCACTCGAGCAGACGGCTTCGCAGCAAGGTGAACTTTGCGCGATCCTGGTCCAGTCTAGCCATGGGGTCAGATTAAGCTATTTGGTTCTTCCCGCGCTCTTTCCACGTTCCATTTCGGTACTTAGGTGAATGCTATGGCACGAAAAGGTGATTGTCCCTGTCCTGCTCCGCTGATAGCGTGAAGTCAATTCCCGGCTTCGCGTGACGTTCGCCGCTCAAGCGCATAGCTGGCTTAACGCGCATTAGGAGATTGTACGGTTATCCCGGCTCAGCCGCAGCACAGGGCAATCAATGCGCCCTGCATTCGATTTCGGCACTTTTGGAGGATTCTGTTTGAAACGCATTGCTCTTTACCTGACCCTTGCAATCCTGACTGCCTCGTCGGCGCTGATTGCTCAAACCACTCCAGCTCCCCAGGACCTGCAAGTCCCGGCGAGCAGCCCAACTGCGGCGAGGACACTGAAGACCACCGGCAAAGCGAAAAAACCAGTGACTTCGATCAAGCCGTTTTCGCGCCTCGCCTTCAGCGGCGGCATCAGCGCCATGGGCATCAATATGCAGGCTGCGGTCAACGCCAGCCAGCACATCAATATCCGCGGCATCGGCAACTACTTCAATTACAACGTCAATAACATCTCCACGAACGGGCTGAACCTGAACGGCAAACTCAACTTTGCCTCGGCCGGCGCTGCGGTGGATTTCTATCCATCTCCGAATCACGGCTTCCGGATAAGTCCGGGTGCGCTCTTCTATAACCAGAATGCCGCAAGCGCCAATGTGACTGTCTCCGGCGGCACCAGCTTCAGCCTCAACGACGTTACGTACTATGCCTCCAGCACCAATCCGATCACGGGAAATGGGAGCCTGGGCCTCAACACGAACAAACAGGCGTTCACCATCACCACCGGCTGGGGCAACATGATCCCTCGCCGTGGCGGACACTGGTCGGCTCCGTTTGAGATTGGCGCGGCCATGATTGGCGTTCCGGCCATCAACGTCGCGCTTACCGGCGGACAGGCCTGCAATGCCCAGGGCCAGAACTGCGTCAACGTCGCCACCGACCCCACCGTGCAGGCCAACCTGCAGGCCCAGATCGCCAAGTACAAGAACGATCTGAACCCCTTCCGCTTCTATCCCATCGTCTCCTTCGGCGTAGCCTACAGCTTCAACCTGCGCTAAGCTCCATTGCACCGCGCAAAAGGGCCGCTTCCAAACTGGAAGCGGCCCTTCTTTTGTTGTTTTCTTGATACTCGATAGAACCTGGGAAAGCGTGAAGCCAACCACCGGCCTACTACCCCAGCAATTCCCCAACAATCCCAGCCGCGGCCTTGAGTGCCGCATCAATCTGCGCCTGGTCTTTGCCGCCGGCTTCGGCAATCTCCGGCTTTCCGCCGCCCGAGCCGCCTACCAGCTTGGCAACGCCGCCCACCAGCTTGCCCGCCTGAATCCGCTTGGTCAGCCCCGGCGTCACTCCGGCAATCAGCGCCACTTTCCCCTCAGGCTGCGCGGACGCCAGCACCACCACGCCCTCGCCGAGCTTCTGTTTCAGGTTGTCCACCAGCGTGCGCAACTGACCGCGTTCGAGGCCATCGGCGCGTAGCGTCACCAGCTTCACGCCCTTCACCTCGACCGCGCCGCCGAGCGCCTCATCCAATCCGCCTGCGGCCGACTTCATCCGCATCTCGTCCAACTCGCGCCGCAGCTTCTTCAGCTCGTCTTCCTGCGCGGCTAACCTGGCACGCAGCCCATCCGAAAGGCTGCCCGTCGGAGTGCCGGCCACCTGCGCCGCCACCTGCGCCACCGCAAAGTCCTCGCGGAACGTATCGAGCGAGCCCAGCCCAGTAATCGCCTCAAGCCTACGCACGCCAGAGGAAACCGACGTCTCGCCCATAATTTTGATGAGGCCGATCTCACCCGTTGCCGACGTATGCGTACCGCCGCAAAGCTCGGTCGAAAACCCATCCGACAGCTTCACCACGCGCACCTTGTCGCCGTACTTCTCGCCGAACAGCGCCATCGCGTGGTACTCGTTCACGGCCACATCGATCGGCACATCTTCCAGAGTATCGACCTTCGCGTTCCCCAGCACCTCGCGGTTCACAATCGACTCGATCTCTTCCAACTCCTCATCGGCCACCTGCGCAAAGTGAGAGAAGTCGAACCGCAGCCGATCCGGATGCACCGCCGACCCCGCCTGCTTCACATGCGTGCCCAGAACCTGCCGCAGCGCCGCGTGCAGCAAGTGCGTCCCAGTATGATTCCGCCGGATCGCATTGCGCCTGTCGCCATCCACAACCGTATTCACCCGGTCGCCCAGCGCCAGCGCCTGCTTCAAGAGAGCCTTGTGCGCCCGCACGCCCTGCACCGGCAGCACGCAGCCCTCGATCTCCGCAATGGTCGCGTTCCCGTCGCTTGAAACAAACCAGCCAGTATCCCCCACCTGTCCGCCCGAGTCACCGTAGAAGCTCGTATGATCCAGCACCACTTCCACCGCATCGCCCGCTGCGGCCGCAGGCACGCCCACTCCATCCTTCACAATGGCCAGCACTTCGCAGCCCGTCGAGTTGAGCTTCTTGTATCCCTCAAACTCCGTCTTCGGCAATTCGCGAAACGCCGGACTCGCCGTCTTCTGGCTTCCGCCCTTCCAAGAAGCCCGCGCCCGCGCCTGTTCCTCCGAGCGTGCAGCCTCGAAGCCGGATTCGTCGAAGTTCACGCTTGCATCGTGAGCAGCATCCTGGATGAAGTCCTTCGGGAGGCCAAATGTTTCGTATAGGTGGAAAGCAATTGCACCATCTAGGACTGCACGGCATAAATGGCGCTTGCTCTCAGGAACAGTCAATATGTATCCGGACTTCAGCAGCGTCCGATACTTGTCAGAGAACGATAGGTTTTCATACCACTCATTCAATGGGCTGTTCTGTCTCGCATGGAAGCATAGTTGTTTTAAACAGCCGGGTTGAACCTCTTCAAAGTTGCCGATAGCAATTTCCATCGCTGCTTCAAGCGCTTCGTTGAGCTTTGTCAGTCCAATCTTCAGCACCCGATCAAACTGCTTCTCTTCTGCCAAAACAACTTTGGCCACACGACTGGCAGAGTCTATCAATTCAGGGTAAGCATCCTGCATCCGATCACGCACTGCATCGACCATCTGATAAAGAAACGGCTGCTCCTGCCCCAGCAAGCGTCCATGACGGATGCCGCGTCGGAGAATTTTACGCAGTACGTAGCCCCGACCTTCATTTGAAGGTAGGACACCATCGTTAATGAGAAAGGTAGCTGCGCGGGAGTGGTCTGCAATGATGCGAAGGCTAGCAGACCCAATTCGTTCCTTTTCATAACGCAAGCGAAGCTCTTCCTCAGTGGGGAAGGGAGGAGGGCCGACAGACCGCTTGCCCGTAAATGGATCGCTGTATTTGAAAGCAGTCAACTCCGCCGCCGCCTTGATGAGTGGCGTGAAGAGGTCGGTTTCAAAGTTCGAAAACTTCCCTTGCAGCACCGCCGCCACGCGCTCGAGGCCCATGCCCGTATCAATCGAAGGCTTGGGCAGCGGCGCGAGGCTGTAGCCGGTCGTCTTGCCCGCCGCATCCACAATCGCCGAGCGGTCAAACTGCATGAACACCAAATTCCAGATCTCGACGTACCGCGCCTCGTCCTGCCCGAACGGCTTGTCGACACCCGGCGTCTCCGCCGCCTCGATGCCCATGTCGTAAAAAATCTCCGAACACGGCCCGCACGGCCCCGTTTCGCCCATCTGCCAGAAGTTGTCCTTCAGCCCGTACTGGTGAATCCGCGCCTTCGGCACCCCGGCCTGAATCCAGAAGCCCTCGGCCTCGTCGTCGCGCGGAACCCCGTCGGCGCCCTCGAAAATGGTCACGTAGAGCCGGTCCTTGGGAATCCCCAGCCACTCCTCGCTCGTCACCAGTTCCCAGGCAAACTTGATCGCATCGCGCTTGAAGTAGTCGCCAAACGAGAAGTTCCCCAGCATCTCGAAGAACGTGTGATGCCGCCGCGTAAAGCCCACGTTTTCAAGGTCGTTGTGCTTGCCGCCCGCGCGGACGCATTTCTGCGAAGTCGTCGCGCGCGAGTACTCCCGCCGCTCCGCCCCCAGAAATAAATCCTTGAACTGATTCATGCCGGCGTTGGTAAACAGCAGCGTCGGATCGTTGGCAGGCACCAGCGACGAAGAGTGCACACGGCGGTGCCCCTTCGACTCAAAAAAGCGCAGAAAAGCTTCG
>CAYQOQ010000019.1:0-45283 GCA_964419175.1 uncultured Occallatibacter sp.
CTCGCGACCCTCGCCTTGGCAAGGCGATGCTCTACCACTGAGCTACTCCCGCTTTATTGCAACTTCGAGTATACCGGGCCGCCGATATTGGGTCAAACTGTGCCCGGTACTCGGTTTGCCGTTTCCCGCGAACCCCCTCAAACAGGGAGGGACGCAGCCGGAACCGACAGCGCCTCGCCTGCCCGCGACCCCTTCTCCTCGCGCACAATCTGGCCGTCGCGCATATAGAGGATGCGGCTGGCCACCGCCGCCGCCTCGGGGTTGTGGGTGATCATCAGCGTCGTCTGACCCAGTTCGCGGTTCGAGCGCATCAGCATCTGCAACACCGCGTCAGAATTCTTGGTGTCCAGGTTTCCCGTGGGCTCGTCAGCCAGCACAATCGCCGGCCGCGTCACCAGCGCCCGCGCAATCGCCACCCGCTGCTGTTCGCCGCCGCTCAACTCCGCGGGCCGGTGTTTCAGCCGCCCCTGAATCGAGAGCATATCGCACAAGTGGTCCAGGTACTTGAGATCCAGAGGCTCCTTGCGCCCGCTGATGGTGTAGGCCACTTCAATATTGCCCATGGCCGAGAGCGTGGGCAGCAGGTTGAATTTCTGGAACACAAAGCCGATACGTTGTTTACGCAGCCTGGTCCGCTCGCCGTCGTTGAGGGTGGCAAAGTCCACGCCGTCAATAACTACGCGCCCTTCAGTGGCCCGCGTCAGCCCGCCCAACAGGTAAAACAAAGTGGACTTGCCCGAACCCGACGGGCCGACAATGGCGACAAACTCGCCCTTCTCAACCGACAGCGAAACCCCGCGCACCGCGGTCACTAGAATTTTGCCCGCCTCATAAACCTTGGTCAGATTTTCGGCGAGAATGATGGGTGAAGACGCTTCTGACTGCACCCTATGATTGTAAATGCTGCGCCCTTTTCCCGGACTGCCCGAGGCGGCCGCAAGTGGGCTTTTCCGCAGCCTTTAATGCACTTGCCTTTTGCCGCTTGAATGAACTTCCTTTTGTCGCTCGTTGCGCCGTAGAGCGCGAGCCGACCAAAAGCGTAAAATCTACCTTTCATGCATGAACTTTCCATTGCGGCGAGCATTGTGGACGCGGTGACCGAAACGGCAGCCGCTTACCCCGGCGCGCGCGTCAAAGAAGTGCGCCTGCGCGTAGGCGCGCTGGCTTCCGTCATTGAAGATTCGCTCCAGTTCTGCTGGGGCATCACGGTCGAGGGAACTCCGTTGGAAGGTTCAAAGCTCGTCGTCAACATTCTTCCCGTAGTCGCCCATTGCGCGGCCTGCGGCAAAGACGGCGAGTTGGAGAGCCTGCAGAGCTTTCGCTGTCCCCACTGCGGCGAACCGGCCACGGACCTGCGCCAGGGGCGCGAGCTCGAGATCGAATCCATAGAAATAGATGAAGTCGAGGAGGGCGAGAAGACGGCCCAACAGGAGGCAATATGACGACCAGGATCGTAGAACTGCGGCGCGGAATCCTCAAAAAGAATGACGAACTGGCGGCCGGACTGCGCGCGCGCTATGGCGCCGCCGGCGTGCTGGTACTCAACCTGGTTTCCAGTCCCGGCACCGGCAAAACCGCGTTTCTTGAAATCACCCTGCGCGAACTGCGCGCCCACGGCGCCAAAGTGGCCGCGCTGGTCGGCGATCTTGAAACCGACAACGACGCCCGCCGCCTGGCCTCCAGTGGAGCCCCCGTCCGCCAGATCAATACGCACGGCATCTGCCACCTGGACGCGGAGATGATCGACAAGCATCTGGCTGGTTGGGACGGCGTTACCAGCGGCAGCGATGCCTCTCTGGCGGGCCTCGAATACCTCTTCATCGAGAACGTCGGCAACCTGGTTTGCCCGTCCAGCTACGACCTGGGCGAAAAGATCCGCGTTGCCCTGCTGAGCGTGACCGAAGGCGAAGACAAACCGCTGAAGTATCCGACTCTGTTCAACTCGGCCGACGCCGCCGTGATTACGAAGATCGATCTGGCCGAGCCGTGCGGTTTCAACCGTGAACTGGCTCTGAAAAACATCAACGAAATCCGTCCCGGCATTCGCATCTTCGAGACCTCCGCCAAGACTGGCGCAGGCATGGATGAGTGGCTGAAGTATCTGGCCGAAGCGCGCGGCTGAATGTATCGTTGCCCCCCGAAAAGGGGCGATGAAGCTCATTTTTCGCGCATAAATCTGCGAAAATCCGTAGTTGGCGAGAGGGCTTGTTTTGCGGACAAGCCTTTTTGTTTGTGTTGGTTATGGCATGAATGGGGATTGGGGCTGTTGGCTAAATGGTAACGGAGCCTCGGGGTGCAAGTGGTTTGTTTTCTATGACTTTTTTGAAATCACACAGTTTCACAGGATATAGGGGGGTGGGGGGTCAGGCCGAAAACAGGGGGTAGGGAGTAGGAAATAGTTCTGAGGCAGCGGCGAAGAGTGGAGGGGGCTCATCTCTTGATTCTGCTCCGATGGGTGGTAATTCTCTGCAAAGGCTGGTTTTCCTTGGAGGGGGTGACACTTCAGCGGCTCTGGTCGCATTGTTTGCGGTCGGTGGCTGAAAAGGCCCGGGGCTGAAGCCTGCTTGATTTCTCCGTCTGTTTCAGGAGCCTAAAGGCTCCTGCTCCCTCCGTGGGAGTTTGGAGCGGGATGCTTGCGATCCCAGGTGCGCAAAAGCGAGGCACCTGGGGCACCCAGTTTTAGTGGATGAACTCACACCCCGGGACATGGGCCACCCGCCGCAATCTACTTGGCGGACACAAACGCATCTAGTTCGACAATAAAAGCTTTGAGTCGTTTGTAGTACTCCATGAATGTCACCAAACTAATGCCAGTCTGCGCGCCATGCGCGATCTGATTGCGATTGTTCACGATGCTGTCGATTGCATCCTTAATTTCCGGAGCGGTTTTCTTCTCAAAGTGCTCTCGCCAATCCGGACTAAAGTGCCCTAAAACTATAAGCACATCTTCAAACTTGGCGTTGCGAATTCTCGAGAGGCTCGCGCTGACGTATCTTGAGACATCCGCGTGGCAACGCTTTTGTGCGTATTCCGTCAAAATCATGATCAAAGCTTGTTCCATTAACCCGGAACTGAGGACACAGAGAAATCGAGCTATTTGCGACTGGAGTTCAGTGTCTAGGCAGACAGGTTCGATCTTCGCCTTGGCTTGCAAGCTATCTATTCGGTCCTGCACACCAACAATTCGTTTGTTCATCCTAGGGAACCTGAATGAAAGCATCCGTAGCCAGTTGAATACGCTTCTTGACGACCTCGTCGTCCGCCGTGGAGCGAGAAGTCCAGAGTTGAAAGTCCGCACTCGCTAGTACATCTCGGTAAGACCTAGCGATTTGTTCCGCGTTCTGAATCGGACCCTTTTCGACGCGTCTCAAGACTCCGGTCAATATCGCATCGAATACGGCCGCGTTGAACGAACTAACCGGCTTGAATGCCTTTACGCCTATATGATCGTAAACCACTGAAACGGAACGGTTAAATAGATCAGCTAGCACTGCGCAATTGTTTGGGGTCATGGCCTTGTTCGTATTCATAAAGTTATTCAGGAATGTTTTCATTGGGCGGGCATAGGGCACCTGAGATTGCGACAATGCAAAGAAGCGCAGGATTAGTTCCTGATCCCTCATTCGCTTATTTGCAGGCCCGAATAGCGCTCTCCACTTGGCATGCTTATTCAGATCGGATAGAAGCGCAGAGAAAGTGCCGCCGTAGATAGCCGTGCGGATTTCCTGTGGGGATAGCAACATGCCGCTTGAGTTTAGCCGTTCGAATATCTTGTATATGCCACTACCATCATCTTTAGGATCGGTTTGCTTCACAACCGTGGCGTGAATGATGGAGTTCTCAAGCGTCCTTCGATGTTCATCTGCGAGGGTCTTGTACGTCTTTCCTTCAAAGCCTGCTTCGACGTCCACCAAGCTGAATTCGCGCTTGCTCGAAGGGAATATTCCATCGAAGAATGCATGCATTGTTGTTAAGCGTTGCTGGCCGTCGATCACAAGGAGTTTGTTGGTCTCAGGCTCACGTGACAGAAATATTCCAGGAACAGGCAAACCAAGTAAAAGCGATTCGATGAACCTGGATGCCTGTTTGATCGGCCATACATAGCCACGCTGAAACGCTGGGACTTTTATATCGCCGTTCTTTAGCCTCTTAACCAGACCATCTACATCGTAATCGGCACCGTAGCTCGTGATCTCGTACCGCAAGCTCTCTTCAACCGAGTCCTCTTCATCGAGAAGGACCTCATCAATTGGGTCGTCCGAAATATCCGGATCTGCGGCAGCAATCATTGGTGGTACAACAGGATCTTCAGGCATGTTGCCACTATAGGTTCTTGAGTGTCCTCGTCACAAGGTTTTTTGCCGATCTATAAGCAAACTGTTCATAGCCAGGTTGAGCGATCCCATCATGCCGCAGTGCATATCGGTAAGTTCCAGTTGTATCGCCGCCAGTTCGTCAGTAACTATTCGGTAAAGCCATACCCAACCCGATGCGGGCGTGCGAACATGCGCGCGGTGACTGCGCCAAAGATGAATCCGCCGATGTGGGCGAGGTAGGCTACGCCGCCGGTGCGGACGTCGGCGACTGCGCCGAAGTTGAGCACCTGCATGAGGAACCAGAAGCCGATGAGCACGACCGCCGGAATATAGGTAACGCGGAAGAAGATGAGAAAAAAGATGAGTGCGCGGATGCGGTCGCGGGGGAAGGTGACGATGAATGCGCCCATCACGGCCGCAATGGCGCCGCTTGCGCCGAGGCAGGGGATGGTGGAGTATGGGTCGGCCACGACCTGCGCCAGCATGGCTGTGACGCCGCCGGCGAGATAGAAAAACAAATAGCGGAAGTGGCCCATGGCGTCTTCCATGGCGGGGCCGAACGCCCACAGGAAGATCATGTTGCCGATGATGTGCATCCAGCCGGCGTGCATGAACATGGACGAGACCAGCGTGATGAGGTGATGGCCGTGCGTGATGCGCAGGGGAATCACGGACCAGGCGCGCACAAAGTGGTTTCCGCCGTCGAGTTCCAGGAAAAAGACGTAAGCGTTGATGGCGATGATGAGCGTGGTGATGGCGGCGAATCCACGCGGGCGGCGCGATGCGTTGCCCAGTGGGATGAGGCCGCCCATTACATGCCGCCCGCGCCCAGCAGCACGCCGATGCCGTAGGTGACCGCGCCCTCGACCGCGCCAACCACTGTCATCTCAAGTCCCGAGGACCACCACGAGCGCACGGTGATGAGCGACTTGGCCGCGCCGACGGCGAAATGCGCGATCAACGAAACCACGGCGGCGGCGATGACTGCCTCGAGGCCGTGGAGGAAGAAGAATGGGATGATGGGAATGGCCGCGCCGACAGCCGTTGACAGAGCGCCGGAGCTGGCCGAAACGATGGGGTTCGAAAGCGACTCCTCCGACGTGCCGAGCCGCTCGCTGGCCAATGCGCGCAGCAACTGGTCCGGATCGTTCGCGATGTGGTTGACCATGTTGAGCGCGTCGACCTCAGGCAGGCCCTTCACCTGGTAGTAGAGCGAGAGCAGTTCGCGCGCCTCGGGGCCGTTCATGGCGATGGCTTCGCGCTCGCGGGCGACTTCGGCATCGTAGATTTCGCGTTCGCTTTTGGCGGCGAGATAAGCGCCGGAGCCCATGGACAGGGCCGAGGCGATGAGGCCGGAGAGGCCGGCGAGGAGCACATATTTGCTATCGCCGGCGGTTGCGCCGGAGACGCCGGAGACGATGCCGAAGATAGCGCCGAGGCCGTCGTTGACGCCGTAGATGGCGTCGCCGATCCACGCGCCGGGCTGCTTGCGGCCCTGGTTGCGCTTGGCGAGCATCTCTTCCAGAACCGCCTTGGCTTCGATTTTGGGCGCACCGGCCGGGGCGGTGTAGTGGCCGCGCAACAGTGAACCCAATTCGCGGTAATGATCCTTTTCGTCTTCGATGACGTGATCGAGAATGGCGATGGAGCCTTCATCGCCCAGGGCCTTGAGCTGCTCGCCATAGCTGGCAATGTGGCGGCTCTCTTCAATTTCAAGCCGGCGCAGCGCCATGCGCACGCCGCCGGCGCGATTGGCCAGCGAGTCGGCCTCGCCGCCCTTACTGCCGTGATAGACAGGCTCATCGCCGCCCAACTCCAGGATGCGGCCGTGCCATAGCTGAGCATGCTCCCACTCGGCGCTGGCAAGGTGGCGCAGGACTTGCGCGCGGACCGGATCGGTGTCGCGGTCGGCCAGCGTGGTGTAGGTGTGGAACGCCTCGACTTCGGCCTGCCAGTTGCCCTCCAGGGCGGCCAGAACCTTCTTCAGTTTGGCGGGACTCAGTGTTGCTGTGGCCATCAATTTCTCCTTGCCTCCTCTTGAGAATAGCGGAAACCGCCGCAATTTCGGTAGAGCAAAGCGCGGCTGCGGCGGCGGTCACTTTCCCTCGGCAGGGCCTGCCGTATAGTGTTGTTTGCAGCATCGGGCCGGGATCGGCCGAGAGGCCAACCACACTCGAGGAAACGGGGAATCATCTAATTATGGCAGCACAATCCAAAACATCGGCCGCGCTTACGTCGCACGGCTACCTGATTCCGTTCATCACCGTGACGGCGCTGTTTTTCGTCTTCGGGTTTATTACCAACCTGAACATGGCGCTGGTGCCGCATCTGCGGTCGATCTTCGATTTGCCGTACGGGTTGGCGATGCTGGCCGAGTCGGCGTTTTTCCTGGCCTACTTTGTGTTCTCGTCGCCGACGTCGAAGCTGATTGAGGTGATCGGCTACAAGCGGACGATGGTGGTGTCGCTCTTTATTCAAGTTGTGGGCTGCCTGCTGTTTGTGCCGGCCGCCAAGCTGGTCAGCTTTCCGCTGTTTCTGACGGCGGTGTTTATCGTGGGAGCGGGCATTACGGCGCTGCAAACTTCGGCGAATCCTTATGTCTCCATCCTTGGGCCGGAGGAGAGCGCGCCGATTCGGCTGACGCTGGCGCAGGCTGTCAACTCGCTGGGCGGCAGCCTGGCTCCGCTGGTGGCAGGCGCGTTCATCCTGACCGATTCGGAAAGCACGGCCAGCAAAGCCAGCATTGCCGACACGGTGCGCGGGCCATATATCGCCATCGCGGCGGCGCTGCTGGTTCTGGGACTGGCGGTGGCATTTTCGCATCTGCCGCCCGTAGCGGAAACCCTCGCCTTCCGGCCCGGCAAGCAGGGCGATCCGGTTCTCAGCCGCAGCATCTGGAGCTACCGGCATACGGTGCTGGCCGCGGTGGGCATTTTCTTCTATGTGGGCGTGGAAGTGGGGCTGGCCTCGATCGCCGTCAACTACTTCAAGACGCAGGGCATGAGTTCGCTGAAGACCGCGTCGTTCCTGGTCTCGCTGTATTGGTTTGGCGCGCTGGTGGGCCGCCTGTTGGGCTCGTGGATTCTGACCAAGGTCAAGTCGGGCAAGCTGGTGAGCATCTTCGGCTTTGCCGCGGCGGCGCTGATCACGGTTTCCATGTTTACGTCGGGCGAAGTGGCCATCTGGACGCTGGTGCTGTGCGGGTTCCTGAACTCGATCATGTTCCCCAACATCTTTACGCTGGGGATTGCGGGACTGGGGCCGATGACGAGCAAAGGTTCGGGGCTGATTATGACGGCAGTGGTGGGCGGCGCAGTGATTCCCTACCTGCTCGGCGCACTTGCCGACAAGGTCGGAATCCAGAACGCGTTCATTATTCCGATCATCTGCTATCTCTACATCGCCTACTACGGCGCGTGGGGATCGAAGCCAAGACGGACGATTGCGTAAGAGCAGCTTTTAGATTTTGGCCGCCACAGTCGCATGAACAATGGGTGCCCCAGGTCCCGCTTTTGGGACCTGGGAATGAGAGCATTCAGCCTCAACTCACGTACTCAGAATCCAGCTTCCGCATGCCCCGTAAAGCCAAGCCGCAAAAAACAACGCCGCGCAAACCGAATCTGCTTCTCGCAGTCGTTGTCGCCATTGCCCTGCTGCTTCTCTTATTGCGGATGATTAACTTCGTCGCTGGCCACGGTCATCACCGGTTATAACTGCGCGCCCTTCGCCGCCTGCCACGCCTTCACATATTTCCAGTGAATATAAACCGAGTGGTTCAGATGCTGGAGCAGGCCTTCGCGCCCATCCAGAAAACCAAGCCGGAAAACATAGTTATAGAGAAACGTCGCCGCCGGATTCAGCAGCGCATTCCAAATCAGGGCAATCCATGTCCGCGGCGCGCGTCCCGAATCGACCAGTAGCCGCGCACCCACGGTGCTGTAGCGGTTCATGTGCTCGATGTAGTCTTCGAGCGTTGGATAGCAGTGGTGCAGCAGCGGGCCTTTCAGCGTGCCCACCGGCCCCGCAGTCTCCATCGTCTCATGTACGGGCCGCTCGGCAAAGCGCGCCGCGCCGCTGCGGAAGAGCCGCAATTTCGGATCGGGCCAGTAGCCGCCATGGCGCAACGGCCTGCCGAGAAAATGATTGAGACGCGGAATGCGATAGGCGACGAACGGCGGCTCGGTTGCTAACAGCGCTTGTATTTCGCGCGCCAACTCCGGACTCACCTCTTCGTCCGCATCGAGCGACAGAATCCACTCGCCGGTTGCATGGGCAATCGCGGAGTTCTTCTGCGCTGCGAAGCCCTTCCATGGCTCTTCAAAAACCTGCGCACCGTCCTGCCGCGCTAACTCGACCGTCGCGTCCGTCGATCCCGAGTCCACGACAACAATCTGCTGCGCCCAGCGCACACTTGCGAGCGTACGCGGCAGGTTGGCCGCCTCGTTGAGCGTAATCAGAACCACGGACAGAGTCTTCGGCATTGAGCCTAAGGATAAACCGGCAGGGGCGAGCACTGGGCTGTTCCAAATTGCAGGGAACCTGCTCGATCACACCGCTCGCCCAGCCGCGACTCCCGAAGCCCATGCCCACTGGAAGTTGAACCCACCCAGCCATCCCGTTACGTCCACGGTCTCGCCGATAAAAAACAGCCCCGGCACGGCGCGCGTCTCCATCGTCCGCGCCTGCAAGCCTGCCGTATCCACGCCGCCAGCGGTCACTTCGGCCTTCTCAAAACCCTCTGTCTTCACAGGATGAAACGCCCAGTCATGCAGTCTCTTCTCGCAAGCATCGAGCGCTTTATTCGACCAACCCTCCGGCCCGCCTGTATCCGCCACAAACCCCGCCAGCCGCTGCGGCAGCACCTCGCGCAGCGCTTGCTTCAGGGCCGCCTCCGTTCGCCGCGCCGCGGGCTCCATCAACCCGCGCAGCACATCGATCCCCGGCGCAAGATCAACCACCAGCTCCTCACCGGGACGCCAGTAAGAGGAGGCCTGCAACACCGCCGGCCCGCTCAGTCCCCGATGCGTCACCAGCATCTTCTCCCGAAACTGTGCACCGCCCGCCCGCGCCTCCACCTCAGCGGCCACACCGGCCAACTCCATCCAGCCCGCCTCATCCCCACCCAGCACCAGCGGAACCAGCGCCGGCCGAGGCTCCACGACCTTGAGCCCGAACTGGCGCGCCAGTTCGTAGCCCAACCCCGTCGCCCCCAGCTTTGGAATCGACAAGCCCCCCGTCGCCACCACCAGCGCATCGGCGGCAAACTCGCCCTGCGAACACGTGACGCGAAATCCGCCGCCCTCCGCGCCCTCCACCTCAACCCCGTGCGCATTCAGCACAATTTCTACGCCGCCCTGCGCGCACTCGGCCAGCAGCATCTCCACAATGGCCCGAGCCGAGTGGTCGCAGAAAAGCTGCCCGAGCGTCTTCTCGTGCCAGGCGATCCCATGCCGTTCGACAAGTTCGATAAAGTGCCGCGGCTCATAGAGCGCCAGCGCCGACTTCGCAAAATGCAAATTTTCCGAGATGAAATTCCCCGGCCCGCAGTGCAGATTCGTAAAATTGCACCGCCCGCCCCCGGAGATAAGGATCTTGCGCCCCACTTGCCCGTTGTGTTCCAGCAACACAACCCGCCGCCCGCGCTGCCCGGCGATCGCCGCGCACATCAGCCCGGCCGCACCCGCGCCCAACACGATCACATCGAACTGGCGCAATTCTTCAGGCATAGGCTCTATTCAGGATAGCCGGGCAGTCTGTTTAGTTGCCGGACCTGCTCATCGTCCTTGCCGTAGCTGTAGGCTGTATCGATATATTGGGGCGGAACCAAAAAAGTTGAAGACGCTGGCTGGCGAAGAACAACAGCAGATCCTTCGACTCACCACCCCCACGCTCCACCCCAAAGAGCAAAAGCGCTCTTTGGGGACCCCGGAAAGCGCTTGGGGCCCGTTCGCTCAGGATGACAATTCTGTTATTTACTAATCATTTACATGATACCTATCTATCGATACGGCCTAGCCCCAGGTCTCTTGTTTTCGATGTTTGCGCCTTGTCAACCGGGCTTCGCAGCTTGCGTGAGACAGTGAGCGCAGAGTTGGTTTGGAGAGACGCCGTGAAACGTGGAAAATATGCTTCGATCGCTATGCTGTTTGTTGCGGCAGCCCTTGTTTTCGGCGCCGCTGGAAGCGCCCATGCCACCCATTTCAAATTCACGCCGCATCAGCACTCCTGGTTCAAGAAGAAGTCCAGCGTCCTGGGTCACAGGCGCCACGCTCCCAAAAGGCTAAAAGACTCAAAAAGCACATTTCGCAGCCCTATTACCGGAAACACGCTCTACGGAAAGCCCGTCAAGCCAAAGTAAAGGCCCCTAAACGCCGGTTGCCGTCTGCCCGGGCCACGTCTTTGAGATCTGGGATTCATTGATACACTCCCACCTCTTCGCCCTCTCCCCGCATCGTTTCCATCCCGTCAACACAGCCTCGCAAATGTGACGCCCGTCCTATTGCGGTCCTGTTTTCCGGTGCTAACTTTTTCCTCCTCAGGGAGGGCCCTCAAATGACCGGACAATGTTCACAATGCGGAGCGCAGCTTTCATCGCCCTGGCGCTTCTGCCCCCTGTGCGGCGTCGATGTTCCGCCGCAAACCCAGCAACAAACTCCAACCGAAGCAGAAAAATCGCCCGCGCGCAGCGCCTTCACCGGGCTGTTCTTCGGCGTGATCGTGACGCCCATGTGCATCATCGTCGGCACAATGCTGTGCCTGACCGGCTTAGGCGCGATCCTTGGCATTCCGATGATCATTGGCGGCATTCTTGCCCCGATTCTCGGCCCCATGATCTGCCTGGGCGAGCCCAGAGGCAAATGCCCCTGGTGCGGAACGAGGGTGAGCAACGTATTCAACGCGGCGTCTTTTGAATGTTACGAATGCGGCAAGAAGATTGACGCCCACGATCGCCACTTCGATAAGGCCGCCTGAGCGCGCATAAGGAAGATGATTCCGCCGGCACCGGCTAGAGGCTGGAAGCCGCCTCTCCAAACCTCTGCCGCACAAGTTGCAGCGCCTCGTCCGCGGTCCCAATCGTTCCTTCCAACTGCGCATCCTCCACGGCGCGCAGCATCTCCTTGAACTGCGCACCCGGCTTATATCCGGCGGCAATCAGCTCGCGCCCGGTAATCAGTGGCTTGGGCCGCACCGTCTCCTCCGGCATGGCGAGCCAGCGCTCGCGCACAAAATTCCAGTGATCGAGGAACCCACTCCCCGCCAGGCAATCCATGCGGTGCAGGGCAAGGTGCTCCTCGAACCCCTCCAGCCGGAAAAACCGTTTCAGCGTGAAAGCCTTCATCCGCCCCGCATCCATAAACCGCATGTGGTTCTCAACCAGCGCAACAATCTGCCGCGTCTCCTCATTCGAAAACCGGAATCGCCGGCAAATCTCCGCCGCCATCGCCACGCCCACTTCCGCGTGGCTGTCGAAGCGAATCCGATCGGGCGCGCGGCGAAAGGTCGGCGGCTTGCCTACATCGTGCAGCAGCGCGCCCCAGGCCAGCGTCAAACTGCACCCCGGCTCGAGTTGCTCCAGCAGGCCCAGCGTGTGCACCCAGACGTCGCCCTCAGGATGAAACTGCGGCGGCTGTTCCACGCCCTTCATGCGCGCAATCTCGGGCAGCACCTCGGCCAGCAAACCGGTCTCGTCCAGCAGTTCGAAGGCCCTCCGCGCCCGGCCCTCGGTCAGCATCTTCGTCAGCTCGTCGCGCACTCGCTCCCGGCTCACTCCATCGATGCGCGCGGCCAGTGCCCGCGTTGCCGCCTTGGTCCCCGCATCAAGCTCAAATCCGAACCGCGCCGCAAACCGCACGCCGCGCAGCATCCGCAGGTGGTCTTCCTCAAATCGCAGCTCCGCGCGCCCAATCGCCCGCACAACGCCGGATTCCAGGTCCGCCACGCCACCCACAAAATCCATCACCGCCGCGCGCAAATTCTCCATCCCGCGCAGTGGGTCCAGCAGCAACCCATTGATCGTAAAATCCCGCCGCTTCACATCCTCCTCGGCGCTGGTCGTATACCGCACCGCATCCGGATGCCGACCGTCCGAATAAGCCCCGTCGGAGCGGAACGTTGCGACCTCTGTCGTCCCATATCCGGCCTCATCTCCATCGGCAACAAGCACAACCCCAAAGTGCGCCCCCACCGCAAAGGTCCGCTCGAACAGCCCCAGCACCACGTCCGGCGTAGCGCTGGTCGCCACATCGTAGTCGTGCGGCTCGCGGCCCAGCAACAGATCGCGCACGCATCCCCCGGCGAGATAGGCGTCGAAGCCCGCCGCGCGCAGCTTCGCGACAATCTGCAAGGCCGCTTCGAATTGGCGCGTTACCGGCAACATCGCTGCTTCCATTCTCGCCTGCCACAGGCGTCCTGAGCCAGCGTAACGCCTACCGCGCCCCAGCCCACCCGCTAAACTAGAGATATGCCCGGCAACGGCCTGATCCTAGCCATCGAATCCTCTTGCGACGAGACTGCCGCCGCCGTAGTGCAGCGCGGCTCGCGCACACTGTCTTCGGCCGTCGCCTCGCAGATCCCGACGCACGCCCGTTATGGCGGCGTCGTCCCCGAGCTAGCCAGCCGCGAGCATCTCCGCGCCGTGGTCCCCGTCGTCCGGGCCGCCCTGGCGCAGGCCAACATCACCCTCAACGATCTGGACGCCATCGCCGTCACCTCCGGCCCCGGCCTCGCCGGTGCGCTGCTGGTCGGCATCACCTACGCCAAAGCCTTATCCTTCGCGCAAAATATTCCCCTCATCGCCATCAACCACCTTGAAGGCCATATCCACGCTGTCCTGCTAAACGAGCGCGAGCAAGACAACGCCTC
This sequence comes from uncultured Occallatibacter sp., assembly GCA_964419175.1. Classification (GTDB taxonomy): domain Bacteria; phylum Acidobacteriota; class Terriglobia; order Terriglobales; family Acidobacteriaceae; genus Telmatobacter. The sequence goes on from CAYQOQ010000019.1 coordinate 13,179, forward strand.
GCAAGCCGACCAGCCGGCCCTAGCCCTGGTTGTCTCCGGCGGCCACACGCATCTCTATCTCGCCCGCCCCGCCCACGGTTCCTGGACCTACTCGCTCATCGGCCGCACGGTCGACGACGCCGCCGGAGAGGCCTACGACAAGGTCGCCAAACTGCTCGGTCTCGGCTACCCCGGCGGTCCCTGGATCGACGCACTCGCCCTGCACGGCAACCCCAACGCCGTGCCCTTCGCCTTCTCTCAAATCAAAACCAAGCTCCACCTCGGCGGCAAGCCCCCACGCACCAAGGCAGCCAGGACGGCCCCAATCGCCAACCTCAACCCGCATTTTCTTTTCTCTTTTTCAGGAATCAAAACGGCCGTACTCCGCTACGTCGAGCTGCACAACCTGCGCCCCGAGGCAGAAGCCCGCCACCTGGCGCTCTTCACCGGCCCCGACGCGCCTGCGACCCCCACCATCGAAGACGCACTCGCCACCTGCGACCAGCAGACCCTCGACCTCATCGCCAGCTTTCAGCGCGCCGTCGTCGGCGACCTGATGAAGAAAACCTTCGCCGCCCAGGAATCGCTCGGCGTCCCCCGCATCCTCGTCACCGGCGGAGTCTCCGCCAACCGCGAACTGCGCAGCCGCTTCACCACCGAAGCCGCCCGCCGCAACGTCCACGTGGCCTTCCCCACGCTGGCCCTATCCACCGACAACGCCGCCATGATCGCGGCAGCCGCCTGGCCTCGCCTCCAGGCCGGAGAGTTCGCCCCCTCCAGCCTCTCCGCCGAACCCTCACTCCCCTTAGGCCGCTAAATCAAACCGACTCCATCGCATGAATGCACTTGGTCACTTCCTGCGTCAGCGTCTCAATGTCGGCAAAGAACAGCCTCCGCTCCCGCGCTGGAACCTCGTCCAGCAGCTCGTCATACGGAGTCGTCTCGCACCCCGGAAACGCCGGAAAGCCAGCGGCGTCCGCCATCTGGCAACTAACCTTGATCAGCTCCGACATTCTCCACGCCCCGTCCGTCCGCTTGGCGCAATGATGCTCCGACACCACCGCATCGAAGTCCGCTGGCAGCTTCCAGTCCTCAATCAGCCGCTGCCCCGTCTCGCAGTGGTCCCACCCGAACAGTTCCCGCTCGCCCTCCAGGATGCTCTCCGGAGTTCCACGATGTGCCGCCAATAAATTGGCGTACTCCTTCGGCTGAATCACCGCCAGCGCAATCCGCCCAACGTCGTGCAAAATCCCGGAGGTGTACGCCGTGTCCTTGTCCAGCAAGCCCATCGAGGCAAGGCGCTCCGCAATCACCGCGCAGGCCAGGTTGTGCCGCCACAGGCTCCGCATCGCCGGATGACTCATCGACTTGCCCAGATACGCCCGCGCACCCACCGTGATGCACATCCCTTGCAGTGTGTTCGCGCCCAGCACCGCTATCGCCTGCTGAATGTTGTTCGATGGATAACGAGGCGCATACAAAGCCGAGTTCGCGACCGTCAGCACTTCGCTGGCAAACGCCGGATCTGTCGAGATCAGATCGCCCAACTGGTGCAACTGCACATTCTCATTGTTGGCCAGTTGCAGCACCCGAATCGCTACCTGGGGAAACGGTGGCAACCGCAAATGCGCCCATGGCAGCTTAGACATCGTTTCGCTTCCCGCCGCTGTCGCCATCGTCAAGTCCCCTTCGTCTGCGCATTCTTCCGGCCGACGCACTCAGGCAAGCCGCAATCTCCCCTCACACTCGATTACGCACGCATCCCTGTGAATACTATGTCGGCAATAAAGCGACTTTTCTATAGTTGAAGATGCCCGCGCGCAGGCGCACCCGCTCATTCAATCCCAGAGCGGGCTTTATGCAGATCCAAAACAGAAGAATTCAATCTAGGTCTCTGACCGCTTGTTGTTGTACCAACTGCGGGTGCCCCAGGTCCCGATTTTGGGACCTGGGATAGCATGAACCAAAAGTACGAAATTATGCGGTCAGAGACCTAGATTAGAAATTCCAAATTCGCCGAGTGCCTTATGTCTCGCTCCCGAGACCTGGGATTCCTTCACAACAAACTCCGCTGCCCCATCCGCGCCACCCGCGGAACCACAAGCAACGTAATCGCAAAAATAAATATAGACGCCGCAATAAACGCCAGATGTCCGTGCCGCAGATCTTCCGCCACCAGCTTCACCGCGAGCAGACCCAGCGCCGCGTAGCCAATCCGCGTCAACTCCACCCGCCGCCAATGCCACCCGCTAAACGCCAGTGCAATCGCCGCCGCGCACACCGTAAGCGTGCGGATGAACGCCACATGATGCGCCTCCGGAATCACGCTCAACGCCACCAGCCCCACCAGCCCCTCGACCGCCAGTGCCGCCACGCCAGCAATGGCCAGCGCCGCAAACACAAGCGCAAGAACTTGCCGGCGCCATCGCTCATTCCGGCAAGGCTTGAGCGCCGCATAGCAAAGAACCGCGCAAGCTGAAACCACGTAAACGCCCAGCCCTGGGGCGCCCGGCAGTGTTCCCGCCAGGGCATTCAACATATCGAGCAGCAATCCGGAAACCCAAGCTGCCGCCAGCAGAAACACCAGCCCGTGCAACTCCAGAACCAGCCGCTCCTGACGCCTGCCCGCAATCGCCGCCCCAATCGCCGCCGCGCCCAAAGCCGCCGCCTGCCAAACCGTCGGCAGACACAGCAGGCAGCCGGCCAGTAAAAGCGCCGCGCTCCAGTTGGCAAACACCAGCGTATTGCGCCGCGCATCGGCCCGATCGAAGCGCACAAATGCCACCGCATAACCGCCTGCTGAAAACGCCAGGCAGAAAAGCCCAAGCGCCACCGCACTCCCCCGTGGCCCGAAGTAGATCAAGCTGCACGCCGCCAGCAGAAATGCAATCATCGTCTCGATCGTCTCGAAGACCGTGATCGTTTTCCCCTTCAGCACTGTCCTCGAAATCAATCCCGAGCCGGCAATCAGCAGCAGCCCCAGCCCCGGCGCCATCAACGCGGCCGCGCCCAGCGCCGGATAATCAGCCCGCGTGTTTTCGGCGCTCGAGTAGATATAAATCAGAGCCCAGATCGCAGCATCCGCGCCCAGTGCCACCAGTACCCTCACCCCAGTCGCTCGGCCTAGCTCGGCACGATACTCACCGATCAAAACCATCAGCAGCAGCACGGCAATGAACGGCATCAACTGGTGCGACGCAATCGCCAGCGTCAAAGCAATCGCAACCGCTGTCCCGTTCGCCACCCACAACACCGGAGCAAAATCCCGCTTCCATGCCAACGCCGAAGCCGCAATTGCAAAGCCGCACACAACCGCGGCCGACACGGCCGCCGGCAGCACCTTGAACCGCAGCGTAAGTTCCCACAGCATGGGAGCAAGAATCAAAGCAGATGTGCACGCATAGATTGTGCCCGCCAGCCAGTCGCCCGCCTTCGCCCGCGAAGCCCACACCAGCCACGCCAGCGCATACGCAATCGCGACCGCCGCCACTGCCGTCTTCGGCAGCGCACTCGACTCCTCGACCGCCCGCAGCAGGTAAGCCCCCGCAATGCCAAGCATCGCTATGCCCAGCACGGAGAACGCTCCGCCCGCCACCGATGTTGAAAGTTGTTCGCTGGCTTCAGCCGCTGGCTTAGGGGCCGCCTCAGGCGCGGCGATCTCGCTCATCGCCGCAGCCGGATGCTCAAGCGCATACACCCGCCGCTCCAGTGTCTCCAGGCGGCCGGCAAGCCGATCTAACGTGTCGGGAAGATCATCCATGCCTTCCACCTGATCTGGTCCAGCGCTCAGTCGGCCGCGGCAGCCTGATGCGCGCGCCCTTCACCCCACGGAGGCAGCAGCTTTACCAGCACCCAAAGGAAGAACAGTGGGAGGATGGTCAACGCAATTGCCACCAGCAATCCCTCGCGCGTCACCAGCGCTACCTTGTAAGTCGTGTATCCCAGAAAACTCTTCGAGAACAACTGCCCGCCGATCACCACGTTCCAGCGCATGGCAAAAACGCTTATCAGTATCAGGGAGCCAGACAGGACGTAGATGCGCTTGCGTACAATCTCTCGCAGCTTCACTACCTGGGTCAGGAACAAAAGTACCAGCGGAATGACCGTGCCTATCAGTATCTGGAGCACAATCTGCGAAAAGAAGAGCTTGGTGTGCGCCATGAAATTCAGGCTGTTAAACGATTCGTCGGCCTCGTAGATGCGATGAATCAGGTCCAGCATCTCCAGGCTGAAGTCGATGATGAAGATATAGAACATGTACATCGCGATCGTGTCCACGCAGTGCATGTCGATCTTCTGCTTCCGCAATTTGGTCAGCGCCATATACAGAAGCATCACCCCGGCAATTCCCGAAACCATCGCCGAAAAGATGAACACCACCGGCATCAGCGGCGAGGACCACCATGGATTGGCCTTGATCGATCCAAAGATGAATCCAACATAGCCGTGCAACAGAAAGGCAGAAGGAATGCCGATCAATGTGACGATCCAACCCACCTTCTCATCGACAGCCAGTGAGCGCTCGCTGATGTTGCTCGATCCCAGCGTCATTATCTTGTAGATCATGCGCAGCAGACCTTTGCTGGATTGCGACAGGAGCACGATCTCGCGGCGGTAGTCCAGCCATATCTCGAAGATCAGCACGGCCATCAGGTACCACATGTACACATATCCGAACATAGCCATGGCCGATGTGTCGTGCGGGGTAAAGTACATCTCAGGCGACCGGAACGGATGCCCCAGGTGCAACACCAGCGGCAGCGGCGCAACCAGCAGAAAGGACAGCGCCGTCAGCAGCGCCAGCCGGTAAGTGGGCTTCACCGCCTCCACTCGAAACACGCGCTCCAGCGACGCCAGAATGAACGCCCCCGCCACCAGCCCCGTGATGTAGGGATACAAAACGATCAGCACGCTCCAGTAGAGCGTGACTTCGTTTGGATACATGTAGCCTTCAACACCGCTCATATCTCTTCACCAATCCTCAGCCAGTCTCTAGCTCGTAGTCCCTGGTTCCCGCCTTTACCGCACCGATCCATCCAACCCGTTATAGAAAGCCTTTGCGCCAGTGGCCATCTGCGGCTTCAACACCTGCACGCTGTGGGTCTTCAGAAACTCATGAATCGGATCTTTGGGATTCTTCAGGTCGACCAGTTGGCGCGCCCCGGTTGGGCAGGCTTCACAGCACGCGGTTGTCAGACCCTTGGTAATCCGGTGATAGCAAAGCGTGCACTTGTCCGCGACCTCTTTCTGGGGATGGACATAGCGGCAACCATACGGGCAAGCCTGCACGCAATACGCGCATCCCAGGCAATAGGTCTGGTCGATCAGGACAACACCATCCGGACTGATGAAGGTCGCGCCCACCGGGCAAACCTGTGTGCACGGTGAATCAGCGCAGTGGTTGCACATCTTGGGAACGAAAAAGTACTTTTCGCCATCTTCCTCCGCAACCGGAAACCCTTCCTTGCCTCCGTCCGGAGATATGACCGTCGGGGTGGTCATATTCTCGTCCGACACGTTGTAACGCTCCACCCACGTCCTGAAGTGTCCGTCCGGAACGTCGTTCTCCGTCTGGCAGGCGCGCACGCAGTTGCCGCATCCAATGCACTTCGGAATGTCGATCAACATGCCCCACCAGTGATCGGACATCTTGTAGTTGGGCGACTCCTCAGGAGTCCCCGCCAGCACCGACTTCCACGCCACCGCCGCAGCCGGCAATAAAACAAGCAATTGACGCCGGGAAATATTCACTTCGCACCTCCTGCGTCCATCGCCGGACTGTGGGGATTGTGACAAGTCTGGCACGGCACTCCATTCGAGTGATCCGCCGGCACAACCTGCGGAAAGCCCTTGGGCTTGGCGGCGCTCGCCGTGTGGCAGCGCGCGCACAACACCGCCGTATCGGGCGGAACAGGCTTGATCGTTGGGTCGTCGGCATGATTCGCCAGCGCTCCGTGACACGCCTCGCAGTTCACATGCGCATGTTTGCCTTTCGACTTCACGTCCAGAATGTCCGTATGGCAGCCTTCGCAGGTCTCATGACCGGCAAACTTCACCGGACGCGATGCAATCTCACCAATCGACGCCCCACGATAATGCCCATACTCCCCAAACGTCTTCGGCACAACAAAGTGGCGCACCACCAGAAACACCAGGAATGCGAGCACAAACAGCCCCGCAAACCGGAAAAGATGTCCTGCTTCCTTGAAAGCGCTCATCTAAACCCATCTCCCCTACAAACCTGCCACGAGGCTCAGTAACCCTGTTTTATGTGATCTGGGACACTCCCCGTTCGTTTGAACGTACAGGACCGCATGTCATAGGTGTATGTGAGGTAAATCACGTGCCGATGTGACGTGCATCGCTTTAAACACACAAATTGCAAAGCCGGCCGCCCCTCCCGACAACCCGCTTCATCCCTCAGTTCGCCCTCCAGGCAAAAGCGATACGATGATTCTTTGGAGGAAGAATGCCGAAGATCCTGGAGGGCGCCGCCATCGCCGCCGCCATCAAACAAGAAGCCGCCGAAGAAGTCCGCTCCCTCGCCGCCAAGGGCATCCGCCCCGGCCTCGCCGCGGTTCTTGTCGGCAACGTCGCCGCGTCTGAGATCTACGTCCGCAACAAGGTCCAGGCCTGCGCCGAGCTCGGCATCTTCAGCGAACTCATCACCCCGCCCGAGGACATCACCACCCAAGCCATGCTCGACGTCGTCGCCGCCCTCAACGCCCGCGACGATATTGACGGCATTCTCATCCAGTTGCCTTTGCCCGCCCAGGTCGACGCCAAGCGCCTCCTCGACGCCATCGATCCCGCCAAAGACGTCGACGGCTTTCACCCCATCAACGTAGGCCGTCTCCAGGCAGGCCGTCCGGCTCTGGCCCCCTGTACCCCCGCCGGCATCATTGAAATCCTCAAGCGCAGCGATCTTCCCATCGCCGGCCAGCACGCCGTCATCGTCGGCCGCAGCGACATTGTCGGCAAACCCGCCGCCATGCTCCTGCTCAACAACAACGCCACTGTCACGATTTGCCATTCCAAGACGCAGAAGCTCGGAGAGGTAACCCGTCAGGCCGACATCCTCGTCGCCGCCATCGGCCGCCCCGGCTTCATCACCCCGGAGATGGTCAAGCCCGGCGCAACCCTCATCGATGTCGGCATCAACCGCCTCTACACCCGCGAGGAGTTCGACCGCTTCTTCCTCGGCAACGCCAAGCGCGAAGCCGCCTTCGCCAAGCGCGGCTCCGTCATCGTTGGCGACATCCACCCCAAGGCCTTAGAGCTCTCCGGCGCCTACACGCCCGTCCCCGGCGGCGTCGGCCTGCTCACAGTCGCCATGCTCATGGCCAACACAGTCCGCGCCGCCAAAATGCGCCGGGGGCTTTAGTCCATGCTTCGCGTAGGCCTCACCGGCAGCCTCGGCAGCGGCAAAACCACCGTTGCTGACCTCCTGCGCGAACTCGGCGCCCATGTCATCGAAGCCGATGCCATCGGCCGCCAGATGATGGAGCCCGGCCAGCCTGTCTACGCCGAAATTATTCGCACCTTTGGCCCTGAAGTCGTCAGCCCCGATGGCCGCCTCAATCGCGCCCGCCTCGCCGAACTGGCCTTTCAGCACGGCCGCCTCAACGACCTCAATGCCATTGTCCATCCCGCCGTCATCGCCGCCCAGCAGCGCTGGATGGAAGAGGTCTTCGCCCATGATCCCTCAGCCGTCGCCGTCGTCGAGTCCGCACTCATCTTTGAGGTGGTCCGCGACGCCCGTGCCCGCGGCGAAAAGGAAGGTGTGCTCGCCGATTGGCGCCGCCGCATCGACCGCATCGCCCTGGTCACCGCGCCCGACGAGCTGAAAATCGCCCGCTATGCGGCACGCATCAGCCCTTCAGGTCCGTCCCGCGAGGCCGCCGAAGCCGATGCCCGCCAGCGCCTCGCGCACCAGATCCCAGACGCCGAGAAAGCCGCCATGTCCGACTATGTAATTGACAATAAAGGCGGTAAGGAGGAACTCCGCGCCAAGGTCGCCGCCCTCTGGCAGCGCCTCAAAGACGAAAGCAACAATTCCCAGCAGAACTTGTCTTTAGAATAGGAACTAGCCGCCGCGCTTTCCCCTTGGAACCGCTGCGCTTGACCGCCGTATCTCTATCAGGAAGGTTTTTTCGGGGTTTACCAAACCATGAGACTGCGCCGTGTAATCCTGGTCGTTTTGCTGGTGGGCGGATTCTTGTTCGTCACCACCCATTTCTACAATCCCTTCAAGCTGTTCAATGCCAGCTACTCCGGCTCCCCGCTCGAACTCACTGAGGCTCAGGCCGCGCCCGCCTTCGATGCCGAAGAGGTCAACAACATTGGCGTCTATAAAAAGGCATTGCCCTCGGTGGTCAACATCACCTCCACCACGCTGGTCTTCAACTTCTTTTATGGAACGGTCCCCCAGCAGGGCCAGGGCTCGGGATTCATTCTCGACAAGGCCGGCCACATCCTCACCAACTTTCACGTGGTCGAGGGAGCCAACCGCGGCATCGAGGTGATGCTCAGCAACAAAAACCGCTACCAGGCCAAAGTCGTCGGCCAGGACAAGGTCCACGACCTCGCCCTTCTGCAAATCACCGCGCCCAACCTCCAGCCCGTCACTCTTGCCGACTCTTCCGAACTCGCCGTCGGCCAAAAGGTGTACGCCATCGGCAACCCCTTCGGCCTCACAGGCACCATGACCACCGGCATCATCAGCGCCATCCGCCCTATCCGCAACGCCGACGGCGCGCCCATTGAAGACGCTATTCAGACCGACGCCGCCATCAACCCCGGCAACTCCGGCGGACCGCTGCTCAATTCCCACGGAGAAGTCATCGGCATCAACACCATGATCGCCTCCAACGGCGCCGATCAAAGCTCCGGCATCGGCTTTGCCATACCCATTAACACTGCCAAAGCCGTCCTCGCCGACCTCACCCGTTACGGCCGCGTCCGCCGTCCCTCGCTCGGCGTCGTCGACTACGCCATCGGTCCCGATCTCGCCGAGCAAATGGGCCTCGCCGCCGACTCCGGAGTCCTCATCCAGCGCGTCATCCCCGGCGGAGCAGCCGAGCGCGCAGGCCTCCATGGCGGCAACCAGCAAGCCTACGTCGGCAACACCCCCATCATGCTCGGCGGAGACTTGATCGTAGCCATTGACGGACAGCAGGTCACCGACTCGCAAGACATCAACGCCTTAATGGACAAGCACCAGGCCGGCGACACCGTCAGCGTCACCATTCTCCGCGGCAAACACCAAATGACCCTCAAACTCATGCTAGGCGAAGACCGCGGCGGCAACTCGTAGGTAGGAATACTTGCGAGGGGAAGCCACAGTTTAGATGAACTCGTGGCTTATTCGGGAGGCTTCAATTCTAGAGTAGTAGGGGATTGTTTTCTAGAATCCGCGAGAGAGGTGTTAGCGGTTTCAGACTTCCCGACCGTCAAAAGAACCGGTTTGCAAATAATCTCTCGGACGATCAGATCGGTCAAGAATCGGGAGGTTCCAGCTGCGCGAACAAGAATTGAGGTGTCTGACGACATAGCGATTACATGCTCACCGAAAGCGACATGCCCGGCATCTGAGGCCATAAGCACGGCCTGGACGCAAAGGCCCATGCTGCCACAAAAGATCCGTAGTGCGTTCCCTATTAAGCTGAAGTCCTGTCCGAGGATTCCATGCCCTTCGTAATGAGAGCGAATTGGGTCAAATGGCAAATGAGCTCTTACGATTGGGACCTTGCAACTCGCAAAGTAATCGCAAACGTCCTTTGGAATGGAATGTTCAGCGGGATCACCGGCAGAGAATTGTGTTTGATTCGGGAACGTCACCGCTACTAGCTCTATATCGGCATACTGTTCCTGAGAACAATACTCCTTAATCGCCATCATTACCCCACGCCCTGCAGAGGTAAAGATGATCACCTTCTTAATGTTGTGGGCGAGTGCAGCCTCGAAAGTAGCCTGAAGGCACCGCGACAGATTCTCCTTACCTTCTTGGAGAAAATACTCGGTCGGGTACTTAAATGCATTCATCATTTCGCGGGCTCCACCGTGAATCCTAGAATCTCATGCAAGGGTTTAGAAGTCTTTCTGTGCTCTTCGATGGCCCGAATGAACTTGAATGGATCGATTTTATTGAAGTCGAGGTCGGGAAGTCGAGCCTCTGGGATATGGTCTTCCTTCAGATAGTGAATGTGGCGCTCATGGGGCCTATCAATATCGATTCGCAATTCAAACTTTTTCGATAAGGCCGGAAAGCCGTCCTTACGCCGAGTACTTGTGCATGGGCCATAGTGGTACGAATAGTACTCTAGGCATCCGCCTCCCCCATCACGACGAGGTAGCATACGGTAGTACTCTCCAATACGGATGTACATCCCATTCGAATAGATGATTGCAAAATCAGAATCCCAAGGAGCCGAAGCTGGATTGCCAAGTGCGGTCACGATCGGACCAACTACAGTGAAGCCTGGCTCGAGGTCGAGGCTGTTGCACCCTTCCTCTAACCAGGCTTCATATTCCGCTAGCTGACAGTTGTCACGCCGCAAGTTCGTATAGGCCGTCGTTGGTATTTTCGAGCGATGTTAACGAAGAGCAATCCTTCGTCTCGTAGATGAAGAGAAAACGCGAAGGAACCTCCCACTCACTGGGCATGGGCTCGTTTTTCCGCTGTCGCAAAGCGTCGCGCTGAGAGCAGAGTGAAGTCCACTTCAATGCATCGAATTCTGACATCAATTCGGCAGAGGACTCATCGTAAGATTGCCCTGCAATGTGATAGCGACGGGCAAGTGCATCAAGCATTCTGTTCACTTCCTCCACCGATACCAATCTGCGCTTCGTAATAATCATTTCTACTGCTCCTTCTGCCCTTGCCAATTTAGCACCTTCAGGCACAGCTCATGTGCTCTTCATCATGCTATCGGCACATTCGATTGGCGCCGCTTCGGTGTATGCAATCTAACCGCAAAACACCACATGCATTCGTTACAGTCCTCTCAGATTAGACGCTCGGGTCCACTGGGTGGTTGCAGAACTGGTAATTCTATCGGCAGAATGTGTGTTTGCGCCAGTCCTATTATGAGCGATTTGCTCGAAAATGTCGCGCAACGTCGCCTACGGCAGGGTAACTTTGGCCTGTTCTCCCTGATTTTTCTCGTTCAAAGACTTCCTGACGGCAGCTTGGCAAAGTTCTTCAAGTACACGCGCTTCAGGTTTTCAACCAGTTTTCAGCGTCTTTCCTAGGGGATTCTTAGGGAATTCCCCGGTATCGAACGGGCAGGTGCGACAACCTCATTTCTTCTGCGGATTTAACAGCCAGGATGATTCACTCACCGGGTGCACCGTCACTCAATCAGCACCGATGAACCGAACGCTAGAACCCAGCCAACATCTCGCTCTGCTCCACCCGCGCCACCTGCATCCGAGCCACTGCCACCGGTTCCCCATAATGCCCGGCCACAATCTCCGCCGCCTGTGTTTCATTCAAATAAGGCTGCACCGCGGTCATCTTGATCGTCGCCCGAGCCGCCATCTGCTGCACTTCCGCCTTGCTTGAGACCGATTGCACCAGAGCCAGAATCGCGCCCACAACCGCCCCCACCGCCTGAATCGCCGCCAATGCATGTTGCTGGCTTGCCGGATTCATAATCCGCGCCGCCTGCAGCAATGCTCCATTCACCTGCTGTTGCAAAACCACAATCTGATTCTGCATCTGCGCCAGCATGCTAGCCGAAGGATTGGCAAGATACGCCTTTGCCTGCACCACCATCAGGTTTGAGGCTGCGTCAAACCCCGCCGTCGCCGCCGCAAACGCCGGCGCATCGTTCGGCGAAAGCACCGCTCCGGTCGAATCCACCGAAGCCACCGCGCTCTGTAACGCCGGCACCCAGTTCACAATGTTCTGTGCAACCGTCGCCTGCGAACAGCCGCCCACGAACGGCAGCGGCAGCAACAGCGCAATCAGAGCCCATGCGCCCAGCTTCGCCTGCTGACCCGACGCCCCACCACTGGCCGCATCGCCAGGATCCTTCGCCAGCAGTCCCAGCAGAGAGGAAGCCAGTGCTCCCACCAGCGTCACCACCGTCCCCTTGCCGGCATCGCCCAGCGTAATACCCTGCTGCGAGAGAACTCCCGCAACGCTGACCACTCCGATCAGTACCCCCGCAGCCGACGTCTTCGGATGATTCCAGATATTCGAAAAAGCATTCATGAAACTGACTCCTTCTCTCCGCAAAAACTGTCCTTAAAACTTCACGCCCAGGCTGCTCAAAAACGCCTTCACCTGCGGCCACGTTGCCTTCAGATCCGTCGCCGTCTCAATGTCCAAAGGAATGTTCAGTGGATTGGCAGCCGCACCCGCCAGCTCCGCGAGCGGCTTCTCCAGCGCCCCCGCCATGATGGCAAGAGCCGCAACCACCGCAGGCGCCGCCTGAAGCACCTTTTCCGCTCCCGTCAGCCACTTCAGCACGTCCTCCGCACCCACCTCGATACCCTTTTCGACATTTACAAGAATGTTTACCATCGCTCCCCTTCCCTCTCTGTGCCTCTTCCATAGCCCTCATCCCTCCCTCTTCATTCCGCCAGCCGGCCCGCCAAGTACCGGCTAGCGGAACGGGAGAGAGATAGAAAGCAGCCCTCGACCTGCGACCGTGGTTTCGGTCCGCAATCGAGCCGCTTTCCCGCAGACAAACGAAGGTCCCATGGTCGGGCGCCATCCGCTCCAGAGGTTCTCCAACCTCCGCGTGCCGAACCCATCCTCCAGGGCGCCCACCTCTTCCGCGGAAGAAGCAAAGCTCACCCTACCCAGCATGGGAACCGGCCAGTAAATTGGAGAACCATCGTTGTGGGGGAGGGCGTACTCATTCGCCCAGCACGGTATGTCCGTCGTTTGTCTGGCTACCTTTAAGAGTAGGCAATCCGAGGTATATCTTCGGCAAAACCATCTATACAAATAAAACTTTTAGAATCAAACATTTATAAGGTCTGCGCAGATCAGACCGCTTGACAGCCGCGAAGCAGTCGGTCATTGCCCGTGCTGACTTGCTGACTCGCTATACCCGCGAACGGGCGCTAACTTGCTGTCTTTGTCTCTGACAGGCTTCAATGAAGGCTACGAAAAACTCGTCCCAGTGAAGGGTACGGGCTTCAGCCCGTACATATGTGAGGCAAGAATGAACGCGGGCTTTAGCCCCCGAGGGAATAATTCGCCCAACCCACCATCGGCTCCTAAACACCCTTCTTTACAAACCGTCGCTCGCGTATTTCGTACTCCCCGCTAGCCACCATCCCGATGGCCTCGCTATACGCCACATGCTCCTCGCTCAGAATCCGCTCCGCCAGCGAATGCGCATCGTCGTTCTCCTTCACCGCAATCGCCCTCTGCACCACGATCACCCCATGGTCCAGGTGCTCATCCACAAAGTGCACCGTGCACCCAGCCACCTTCACCCCATAGTTGAACGCCTGCTCCTGCGCCTCCAGTCCCGGAAACGCCGGCAGCAGCGATGGATGAATATTCAAGATGCGATTCGGAAACGCCTCGACAAACTCCGGCGACAGCAGGCGCATATATCCGGCCAGGCAAACCAGCTCCACGCCATGCGCCTTCAGGCAGGCAATCACATCGGCGTCGTGCTCGGCTCTCTTGCGGCCCTTTGAAACAAAGACCTCATGCGGCAACCCCAGTTCCTCCGCAGTCTTCAGCCCACCGGCCTCGGCCACGTTTGAAACCACCACCGCAATCTCCACGCCCTTCAGCCGCCCGGCGCGAATCGACTCGGCAATCGCCAAAAAATTCGATCCCCGCCCCGAAAGCAAAATCCCCAGCCGCACAGTCTTCAGCGGATCCGCGCTCACGTGTAATGCACCTTGCGATCGCCCTTCACCACGCGGCCGATCACAAAGAATTTCTCCTCGGCCCGGTCCATCAGGTTCTTCGCCCGCGTAAACTTCGCCGCCGGAATCGCGGCAATCAGCCCCACGCCCATGTTGAACGTGCGCATCATTTCTTCTTCCGACACCTGCCCCAGCTCCCGCAAATGCTCAAAAATCGGCAGCACCGGCCAAGACCCAATCTCGATCTGCGCCCCGGTATTCTTGGGCAAAATCCGCGGCAAATTCTCCGTGATTCCGCCGCCCGTAATGTGCGCCATGCCCGTCGTCACGCCCGCCGTCACCAGCTTCTGAATCACGTGCAGATAGCTACGGTGCGTCTTCATCAGCGCCGCCCCGGCCTTTTCCTTGATCGCCGTCACGTACTGCGCCGGCTTGTACCCGGCCACCTCAAACAGCAGCTTCCGCGCCAGCGAGTAGCCATTCGTGTGCAGTCCCGTCGACGGAAACCCGATCAGCACATCGCCCACCTTGATTCCCGCGCCGGTCACCATCTTGTCCCGGTCCACGGCGCCCACAATAAAGCCCGCCAGGTCGTACTCGCCGTCGCTGTAGAAACCCGGCATCTGCGCCGTCTCGCCGCCAATCAGCGCGCATCCGTTGGCCCTGCACGCATCGGCCAGCCCCGTCACCACGCTCTCCGTTACCTCCGGATCCAGCTTCCCTGAAGCCAGGTAATCCAGAAAAAACAGCGGTGTCGCGCCCTGCACGGCAATATCGTTCACGCAGTGGTTCACCAGGTCCGCGCCCACCGTCCGGTGCAGCCCCATCTCAAACGCCACCTTCAGCTTGGTCCCCACCCCGTCCGCCGAACTCACCAGAATCGGGTTCTTCCACCGCTGCATGTCCAGCCGAAACAGCGCGCCAAATCCGCCGATCCCTCCCAGCACATTGCGGTTAAAGGTCTTCTGCGCCAGGAACTTGATGCGTTCCTTCGCCCGATCGCCCCGGCTGATGTCCACGCCGGCGTCTGCATACGTCACGGATTTTTGTTTGGGTTCGTTCGGCACAGTAGAGACTTTCTGTGTATGGAGTGTTGGCCGGCGCGGATGCCCGGAAATGTCGATTCTACCAGCATTCCCGCCTCACGAATTCCACCGCCCCTCAATCCAGCCGACTCACAGACCAACCGCCTATCAATCTCGCAGTATCATTATGGTTCAAACATCGGAGGCCAAAAAATGATTCTCCGCAACCTGAAGAACTCTCCCGAAAAAATGATCCCCGTCGCCATAGCATTCATCGCGGTTGGCATGTCGATCCTGGTCATAGGCATCATCTGGCCGCGATTCTCGCCGTCGATCCCGCACCTCGGCACTGACTGGAACGACTTCGCGCGCGGCTTCATCTTCGGACTCGCCATCGCCCTTGAAACCAGCGGCCTTGTTCTCGCCGCCATCGCCGCGGCTGCCACAGCCAAGAAACGCAAGGCCCTATAAAAACCGCCCCCGCTCCTCGGCAGTAGGCACTGGGCAGCTCTCCAACCGCCCCCATATCCGGTACCGCCAGCGCGCCACCAGCCTGTACCCCCAATCGCGCACTGGCCGAGGAACCCACCCCAGCACCGCGCCCACCCCAGGCCAAGGCCACCGCAACTCCCGCAGCAGAGCCACCACCGCATCCGACCGCACCAGCAAGCTCTCCCCAGCGCCTCCCACACCCCGCACCACCACCATCGTCTCCAGCCGTGCCCCGTCCATTCCATGCCGCGCCAGCACCCCTGCCGCCTTCTCCGACTCCAGCGCCAAAAACCGCAGCCGGTCCCCCCGGTCGCGCCGCAGCAGCCACCGCACCGCCCCATTGCAAAGCCCGCAGTGCCCGTCGAACAGCACCAGCACCCGCCCGCCAATATCGATCGATTCTTCCACACACCCTCTTGCGTCTTAGTCTGTCAAAAAATTGAATATTGGTGAAGGGTACGGGCTTTAGAGCAGATTCGGAACTAGTGTAGACTTTTTGCTTTCTCTCAGGGGCTAAAGCCCATTGATTTTATTGGCGTTTTGCGGCACGGCTAAAGCCGTGCCCTTTCAAAACTGGTCTACACCAAATGCAAAAATGCTTTAGCCCGTACATCAACTCCAGCAAAATGAGTTGGGCTTTAGCCCCCGAGGGATGTTCTTCATCTCATCTCTGATGTCATTTTCGTAAGCCACTAGAACCCGCTAACTTCACGCCCCTCCTTCTATACTGAACCCACCATGACTTCCCATACTCCCGCCCCCATCCGCACCCGTTCCCAGGCCCTCCAGCACCGCGCCGAGCGTTTCTTCCCCGGCGGCGTCAACTCCCCGGTGCGCGCCTTCCGCGCCGTCGGCGGCGAGCCCCCCTTCGTCCAGTCCGCTTCCGGCGCCTACCTCACCGACGCCGACGGCAATCGTTCCATCGACTACTTTGGCTCCTGGGGCCCCATGATCCTCGGCCACGCCTTCCCGCCGGTCGTCGAAGCCATTCAGCGCGCCGCCGTCAACTCCTCCAGCTTCGGCGCCTCCACCGCCTCCGAAGCCGATCTCGCCGAGAGCATCGTCGCCTGCTACCCGGCTATCGAAAAAATGCGTTTCGTCAGCTCCGGAACCGAAGCCACCATGTCGGCCATTCGTCTGGCCCGCGCCGTCACCAGCCGCAAAGTCATCGTCAAGTTTGAAGGCTGCTATCACGGCCACGCCGACGGCCTTCTGGTCAAAGCCGGCTCTGGCGTCGCGACCTTTGGCATTCCCGGATCCGCCGGCGTCCCTGAAGAGATCGCCCACCTCACCTTCGCTCTCCCCTACAACGACATCGCCGCCGTCGAAGCGGCCTTCGACGCCCATCCCGACGTCATCGCCGCCGTCATCATCGAGCCCATCGTCGGCAACGCCGGCTGTATCCCGCCTGCTCCCGGCTATCTCGCCGCTCTCCGCGCCCTCACCCGCCGCGAAGGCGCATTGTTCATCGTCGATGAAGTCATGACCGGTTTCCGCGTAGCTCTCGGCGGCGCCTGCCAATTCTATGAAATCGACCCCGACCTCATCACCCTCGGCAAAATCGTTGGCGGAGGCCTCCCCGTCGGCGTCTTCGGCGGCAAGCGCAAATACATGGACCAGCTCGCCCCTCTCGGCCCCGTCTACCAGGCCGGAACCCTCAGCGGAAACCCTCTCGCCATGGCCGCCGGCATCGCCACCCTCGCCCACTTGCGAGCGAACGCCGACCAGATCTACCCGCAGCTTGAAGCCACCTCGAAAGCCGTCTTTGAAGGCGTAGCCGCCGAAGCCGCTGCCGCCGGCGTCCCCCTCACCACCAACCGCGTAGGTGCCATGGGCACCTGGTTCTTCACGCCAGGCCCCGTCACCAACTACGAGCAAGCCGCCAAGTCCGACACCGCCGCCTTCGGCCTCTTCCACCACGCCATGCTCAACCAGGGCATCTGGCTCCCGCCAAGCCAATTTGAGGCAGCCTTCCTAAGCACCGCCCACGGCGACGCCGAAGTCCAAGCCACCATTGCCGCCGCCCGCGAAGCCTTTAAAGCGTAATCGACAGAGTTTTTCCAATCGACTTGTAGCTGATCCACTGCGACGGCCCTAATACATCCAGCTGCAGTTCTGCGTAAAGTCAGACAGCGCGGCGCGCTGCCACTTGCCGCCCACCTTCTCCACTTCGAAGATCCCGCCGCTGCCGCAGTCGCTTCCGCACATCTTCACCACCGACACCAGCGCCCGCATGTGCGCGCGATCAAAGCCCGGAACCCCCAAAAAACGCACATGCCTCAGTTGCGTGTAGCTTGCGCACAGTGCCGTGCCCCGCCCATGTCCAGCGAGACAGGACTGAGCCCTCGCGACCTCACTTCTAGAAAGCAGTTTGTATCCTGCCGGGATCGTAAACTTCTGTTCCCATTTGTGGCTCTGCCTGTTCGCAGTATCAAAGGCATCGCTCATCTCGCGTTCATCCGGCGTCGCTGGCTTCAGGCAACTCCCATCAACTTGCGGAATATCGGTCATTGAGTTCTCTGCAAACGCGAGCGGCTCCATTGCAGGCACCTGATAAAGCGCGGAGTAAACCTCATACGCCTCCGCCGGCGCAGGTTCGACCCCCGGCTGATTCAGAGGCTTCGTCTTTGCGAGATCCGGAATCGCCTGCTGGTTCGCCGTCGTTTCACTCCAGCGCCACAGACTCAGGCCGACACACAGGAGCGCTATACCAATAGCCACCCCGCCCAGCCACAACAACACATTCTGTGGAATGCGCATCCTCAACTCCGCCCAGCCACTATCCGTCTCTGCTTAGTCGTCCACCTGCATAGCCAACCCGCGGGATGATGAAACTTCACCATCGCGTTGCACCCGCTGACTTGCTGACTCGCTAACCCCGCGTAGCGGGGGCTGACTTGCTGACTTTGTCCAATCCGGCGGATGCCCCAGGTCCGGGGTCCCCAAGGACAGGTCTTAGTCCTTGGGGTGGAGATCCCGATTCTGGGACCTGGGATTCCACGAACTCCGATCACACTACGCACTCAGTCACCCCAAGCATCCACCCGAACAAACCGCCGCGTTCCAATGAAGCACTCCGCTAGTATCCCCGCCGCCGCAACCGAAGCCCCTCGCTCCGCCGCCCGCTCCCGATGCCCTCCATCGTGCAGCACCACATTCGCCGCCCGCCCGCGCCGCGCAAGCCCGTCAATCTTCTTCGTCAGCTCCCCCACAATCCGATCCGCCGACGTCTCACTCCAATCCGAAGTCATCGCATTCCAAGTCACCACCCTCATCCCCAACTCCCGCGCAATCCGAAACACCGCCGGCCGCCGCGCCCCAAACGGAGGACGAAAATACTTGACCTTCTCCCCCGTAATCAACTCCAGCGTCCCGCTCGTCCGCACCATCTCCTCGCGCACTTTGCTTGCCGCCGTCACCGCCAGGTTCGGGTGGTCCCACGAGTGATTCCCTATCAGGTGTCCTTCCGCCGCAACCCGCCGCACCAGCTCCGGCTCAGCCTGCGCGCGGCTTCCCAGCATAAAGAACGTCGCCTTCACATCGTGCTTCGCCAGCACATCCAGCAACCGCGGCGTCCACTTGGGATTCGGCCCATCGTCGAAGGTCAACGCCAACTCTCCTGCCCGCTTCGGCGCAATCAGAGCCGACCCAAAAATCCCCGACCCCGGCCACATCGCCGCGTACGCACAGCCGCCCGCCGCCAGCCCCAAAGCCCCGGCCGCGCCCAGCCCCGCATAAATCTCTGTTCCCAGCACAGAAAACATCTTACCTACCAGTGTGCGGCGCTAGGCTATTGAACCGCAACAGCTACTCACTCCCCGCCCTTGCAGAGAATTGCGCATTTCTGGCGCATACTCTCAGTCAGGTGGAGCTCCGGTCCCAGGGAACGCTCCGCCCGTCCGAGGCACCGAAAGGAAAGTCATCATGCTCCAAAATTCCGTACAAAAGCGGCCCAAAGAGCCCCCAAAAACGTCCTAACTCGTTTGTAATCTAATTTCTGCGGATAAGTCCTTTGTAATCAAATTTTTGCAGCGCAACCATGTACCTATCTTCTTGAAAACAAAATATTTCCTCCCAGATATAGGGGGGTAGCCCTGAAATTGAAATACAAAAAGCGGACACCCTTTTCCAGGGTGGGGTGGGAACAGTTGCCCCCGCCCCCACCCCACGGCGTACACTAGCCTTGTTCGGGCCACATCCTGAGTCCACGGAGCGGCACTGGAGACAACATGAGTATTACCAGCTTCCCCGGCCCAGCCAGGCCCTCGCTCACCACCACCCAAACCAAAGTCACCATCCCCGCCCTCAGCGAAATGAAGCGCCAGGGCAAGCCCATCTCCGCTCTCACCGCCTACGACTACTCCAGCGCCCGTCTCGTCGACGAAGCCGGCATCGACCTGCTTCTCGTCGGCGACTCCCTCGCCATGGTCGTCCTCGGCCACGACAACACCCTCGCCGTCACCGTCGACGAAATGCTCCACCACACCCGCGCCGTCCGCCGCGCCGTCCATCGCGCCCTGGTCGTCGCCGACATGCCCTTCGGCAGCTATCACGCCTCCATTGCCGAGGGCCTCGCCAACGCCATCCGCTTCGTCAAGGAAGCCGGTGCCGAAGCCGTCAAAATCGAGGGCCCGCGCGTCGAACTGGTTCGCACCCTCGCCAACGCCGAAATCCCCGTCATCGGCCATCTCGGCCTCACCCCGCAAAGCATCCACCGCATGGGCGGATACCGTGTCCAGGCCCGCACTGCGGAAACCGTCAAGCAGCTCAAGGCTGACGCTCTTGCCCTCGCCCATGCCGGCGCAGGCGCCATCGTCCTCGAAGGCATTCCCCGCGAAGCCGCGGAAGAGATCACCGCCGCCCTGCCCATTCCCACCATCGGCATCGGCGCAGGACCCGGATGCGACGGCCAGATCCTCGTCTTCCACGACCTGCTCAACCTCACCTTCGCCCCCCCGCCCAAATTCGTCCGCCGCTACGCCGATGCCGGCGCCCTCATCCGCGCCGCCATCGAGCACTATCGCGAAGACGTAGAACACCGCGCCTTCCCATCCGACGAAGAGAGTTACCACCTCCCCGACGCCGCACGCAAATCTCTCGCCGCCGCCAACCACAACACCGCCGAAAGAGTCGCCCTGCGTAAAGCTCAATGAAGGTCCTCCGCACCGTAGCCGAACTCCGCCAATGGTCCCGCTCTACAAGGACTGACGCCGCCAACACCGTCACCCTCGTCCCCACCATGGGCGCGCTCCACGCCGGCCACGCCTCTCTCATCCGCACCGCGAGCGCCTCCTGCAGCCACGTTGCCGTCAGTATCTTCGTCAACCCCACGCAATTTGGCCCCAACGAGGACTACGCTCGCTACCCCCGCACCTTCGACGCCGACTGCGCCCTCGCTCAGACCGCGGGCGCCAGCGTCATCTTCGCCCCCTCCGTCGAAGAACTCTACCCTGCGGGCGCCAGCACCTTCGTCGAAGTCGATATCCTCAGCAGCCGTCTAGATGGCGCATCTCGCCCCGGCCACTTTCGCGGAGTCTCGACCGTCGTCGCCAAGCTCCTCATCGCCGCCGAGCCCGACCGCGCCTTCTTCGGCCAGAAAGACGTCGCCCAGGTCGCCGTCCTTCGCCGCATGGTTACCGACCTCCGCCTCGCCACAGAAATCGTCGTCTGCCCCATCGTCCGCGACGCCGACGGACTCGCCCTCAGCTCCCGCAACCTTTATCTCAGCCCCGCCGAGCGCTTGAAGGCCCTCACCCTCAGCCGCTCCGTCCGCCGCATCGAATCCCTCGTAGCCGCCCGCGAGCGCAACTCCACAACCCTCCTCATCGCCGCCGCTGAAGTTTTTGCCGCTGCCCCAGAAATCCGCATCGACTACATCGCCCTCGTCGACTGGTCCACCCTCCAGCCCGTAGAAACCGCCGCACCCGGCACCCTGTTCGCCGTAGCCGCCTGGGTCGGCCCCACCCGCCTCATCGACAACACCATCCTCCCGTAATCAGCCCAACGCCAATAACCCCATTGCGCAACACCCCACCGCGCATCCCCCATTCGTGTTATCTGTATTCTTTTGTGTTATCTATTCTGAGCCCGCGCGCCGCAATTGCCTTGACTTTGCTCTCCCGCTGCAGCAGAGTGGTGGCGCGACTCCTTATAGCCAGCCAGTAATTCCCAGCACTTCATGGGGTTTTGCGAAGCCAGGGGAGCCGGACATCAACGTAACGCGGAGGGTTTTCAATGCAGTTTCTTCATGTCAACATCCTTGCCGTTCTTACCGCGGCTATTGTGCAGTGGGTCCTTGGGTATCTCTGGTACGGCGTGCTCTTCAACAAAGACTACAAAGCCCTGACCCAGAAAGAGGGCGCGGCCAAGTCCAGCGCGGCCGGCATCATGGCTTTAACCTTCGTTGCCAACTTCATCCTGTGTTTTGCCCTCGTCAAGATCATCGTCTTGACCGGTCCGGAATGGCAGACTTGGTTGAAGGGATCGCTCGTGGGAGCCATCTGCGGATGCGGCTTCATCGTGCCACCCATTTTCGCGCAACACATCAGCGAGGGAAAGGCCTTCAAGCTCTTCGGCATTAATGCCCTCTACTGGCTCATCGCCATGTATCTCGGCGGAGGCATTCTCGCCGTCTGGCAATAGCGCCCCCGTGTTTGCTGTTCTGGCTTCCTTGCACCAAGTGGCGCTTCGATCCGCAGCTGAGCTGGAGTCGAAGCGCCACTTCACAGTGCGTAAAATGCCTTGAGCTATCTCCGCATTCTGGTGCAATCGCGCCTTGCGGCGAGCGGGCCTTATCCTAACCTCCGGAACTCCGACTCTGAAAGCACAGCTACTCCCTGCCGCCCTCCCGCTACAATCTACTTATGAGCAAATCGGTCATCGCAACTGCCGCAGCGCCCGCGGCCATCGGCCCTTATTCCCAAGGTGTCCGCACGGGCAATCTCATCTTCACCGCCGGGCAAATTCCACTCGACCCCGCATCCGGGCAGGTCGCAGCCAGCGGAATAGCGGAGCAAACCACCCGCGTCTTTCAAAACCTCAAGGCCGTGCTTGAAGCCGGAGGAAGCACCCTCGACCGCGTCGTCAAGGCCACCGTCTTCCTCAAGGACTTCGGCGATTTCGCAGCCATGAATGCGGTCTACGGCGAATACCTCGGCAAAGACGGCGCTCCCCCCGCTCGCACCACTGTCGAAGTCTCCCGCCTCCCCAAAGACGTCCTCATCGAAATCGAACTGGTCGCCGAAATCTGATTGGTCAGAGTCCCGGCCGTCAGTGGTCGCATCAAGATCGGGTGCCCCAGGTCTCGATTTTGAGGCCTGGGAATGAGTGCGATAACATCCCGCCCGTTTGTTCTTGCATCAAGATCGGGTGGGCCCTGGTCTCGGGGTGGAGCTCTCGCTTCTAAGACCTGCGATTTGACCGCGACCCGACCAATCACGGACCATCCCCAGGAGGTCCCTTATGTCCGAATCACCCGAAAAAATCGTCCGCACCGAAGCCGAGTGGCGCGCGCAGCTCACCCCCGAACAGTACCGCATCCTCCGCGAAAAAGACACCGAACGTCCCTTCACCGGCGCCCTCACCCAGAACCACGAAACCGGCAACTACCACTGCGCCGGCTGCGGCGCGCTCCTGTTTCTTAGCGGAGCCAAATTCGACTCCGGTTGCGGCTGGCCCAGCTTCACCATCCCCGCCGACTCCAAAGCCATCGCGGAGCATGAAGACTCGAGCCTCGGCATGCGCCGCGTCGAGGTCACCTGCGCCCGTTGCGGAGGCCATCTAGGCCACGTCTTCCCCGACGGCCCGCGTCCCACCGGACTGCGCTACTGCATCAACTCAGCCTCGCTCACCTTCACCCGCCAGCAGCACTGAGCCAACCGTCTTCCGGGCACAACAAAACCCCGTCCGCACGGACGGGGTTTTGTCGAGCCAATTTCTGTTTGTCTTAAGCTACTGGCGCTGCGGCCTTTGCAGCAACCGGACCCGCCTTGGTGATCTTTCCGCTCTTGATGCAGCTTGCGCACACGCGCAGCCGCTTCGGAGCACCATTCACCAGCGCCTTCACTGCCTGAAGATTCACGTTCCACCGGCGCCGCGTAATATTGTGCGCGTGAGAGATGTTGTTACCGAACTGCGGCCCTTTGCCGCAAATATCGCATACCTGTGCCATCGTTCAACTCCAAATCCTTGTGTACATTACGGCTGCCTGAACTCGTCGTGGCGCATCCGAACACACCATACCCGGCTCGCCGAATCTCCAGTATACCGTGAATTCCCGCCCCGTGCCAGGGGCTACCTCTAGAAGAGGTCCGGAATGGAGTGAAAGGCAATCCGCGTGGGCGCGGCTTTGAAGGCGGTCAGCATGGTGGCCGGCGCCAGCGTACTCATGCCGTATTTGTTGTTCAGCTCGTCCATGGTCTTGAGCAGACGCGCCCGGCTTTGCTCGCCGTCGAGCGCGTCGAACAGGTTCAGCGAGTGCAGCCGGTCGGGCACGAGGCCGTTCAGTTGCACACCGATGAAGTAGGGCTGATCATACTCCGCTCCCGAGGGGCGGTTAGCCCATAGCCGGCAGAGCGCGGCAATCAGCGTGGGGTTGTCGCGGCACTCGCTCAGCTTGATTTCGTCGTGCCATCCGTGCGTGGGAACGCCGAAACGGCTCACAGGGGCCTTCTCGCCGCGCGGCACAGCAAAGCCCACGGCGAGGCCGATGCTGCTTGCCCACAATCCGTTCGCGCGCAGGCGCATGGCCGCCTTGTGCAACAGCTTGTGCGCCACGGCCCAGGCCTTCTCCGCGGTGCGCATCTCAGGGGCCAGCACGTGCGAGTGGCTGATGGACTTCAGGTGCTCGGTCTCGGCCATGTCGAAGTCTTCGCCCTGGAGCCAGTGCCACAGCCGCTCGCCCCAGACCGAGCCCCACAGCTCGCCGGCCTGCTCGCAGTTGAGCGCCAGCAGTTCCTTCATGGTGCGGATGCCTTTGTCGTTGAGCCGCTTTTCGGTCCGCGCGCCGATGCCGGGCAGATCGCGCAGCGTGAGCTGGCCGAGCGCTTCGGGCAGGATGTCTTTGGGCAGCGCCACCAGGCCATCGGGCTTTTCCATGTCGCTGGCCACCTTGGCCAGGTAGCGATTGGTCGCCAGGCCCACCGAACTGCGCATCATGGGGCCAACCCGCTCCAAAATGCGCGCCTTCACTTTGTGGCCCAATTCCATGGCGGCAAGCAGCGGCCGTTCGCGGCCTATCAGCCGGCAGGCCATCTCGTCGATCGAGAGCACGGCTGTGACAGGCAGGCAGCTCTCGACAGCCTCCACAATGCGGTGATGGTATTCGGTGTAAAGCTCGTGGCGGCCTTCCAGGAGCACAATGCCCGGACACATCCGTTTGGCATCGGCAACAATGGTTCCGGTCTTGACGCCAAAGGCCTTGGCCTCGTAACTGGCTGCAATGCAACAGGTTGTATCGGCCATCATGGGAACAATGCCCACCGGCCGCCCGCGCAGTTCGGGACGGACATCCTGCTCAACAGAGGCAAAGTAGGAGTTCAGATCGACAAAAAGCCAGTTCACAAACGGTTCGCCGACGGGCTCGGGCGCGGCATCCGGCTGGCCAGGCGCCTGCCCCAGCGTCCGCAGTTCCACCGGCCACTCTTCCATTTCGGCAACCGGGTCTGGATTGTTACTTAAGTGCATTCTGCAATCTATTTTCGCTTTTTGTTCCCTTGATTACAAACAAAAACTGAAGGAAATTTACGGTAGCCAACTTTATAGGGCCGCGATTGCGTCTAATTTATACAGGGATGGTTGCGCGAACTCCGGTCCAATACACCTTTCAGGGTATTGCTCCGGTAGGAGCAGGAAGTATGAATAGTCTCATGCACTGGTTTGAGATCAACGCGAGCGTCCTTGCCGTCCTGGTGACGGTGGGCGTTGCCTTGCTTCTCATCTGCTGCCTTGAGTGCTCGGATTGCTCATGCCGCGATAAGGACGACCTGTTCCACCGCCATGAGCTGTAAGGGCTGAGGGCCCTCGCTCTGGATGCACTCGCGCTCACGATGAAAGCACCATCGGAATCTATCTGGCTTTTGTTTTCCTAAAAATCGAAGCCGATTTACAGGAACATTTGCCTTTCCCATCCCATCTCACTGCACCGTTGGCTTCAGATACAGCTCAAACTGCGCCAGAATTCGGTTGAACAGGTGCGTCCGCACATCCGGGCCGGCAATCGAGTGGGTCTTGCGCGGATAGATTTGCAGATCGTAGGGAATTCCGGCTTCAATGAGCTTTTGCACAAACTGGACCGTGTTTTCGATGTGCACATTATCGTCGCCGGTTCCATGCACCAGCAGCAGGCGCCCCTTCAGATTGCCCGCCGCATTCACAACTGAAAAGTCTTTGTACCCCGTGGCAAAATCCGCGGGCTGGCCGATGTAGCGCTCGGTATAGATGGAGTCGTAGTTGCGCCAGTCGGTGACCGGAGCCACCGCAACTCCGGCGCGGAAGCGGTCTGAGTGGGTCATGGCATAGAGCGTGAAGCTGCCTCCCCAACTCCATCCCCACCAGCCTAGGCGTTTCCCATCCAGTTGCGGATACCTGGCGAGAGCCGCATCCACCACGGTCAGCTGATCCTCAAGCTGCACGGGGCCCATGTTGCGATAAGCGGCCTGGGCAAAGGCGCGTCCGCGCATCCCCATGCCGCGATTGTCGGCACGGAGAACGGCAAAACCATGCTGTGCCAACAGCTCGTCAAACAGCAGTGCGTCGCTCCAGCGGTTAACCACGGTTTGCGAGCCGGGGCCGCCGTAGGGATTCACGATAAGCGGCACACTGGCAGCGCCGGTGTTCTCGGGCAACAGCAGAGTGGCATAAAGAATTGTTCCGTCGTGAGCCTTTACCTCGAGCTGCTCCGGCGCGCGCAGATGGTACGGCTCCATCGCCCGCGTCTGCCAAAAAATGTTGCACTTGTCCGCGGACTGGCAGAGACGCAGCGTTGGTGGATCGAGGCGCGACGATTGCCGATCGACAAACGCCGGTCCTGCAGGAGCAAAGTTGCCAGTATGGAAGCCAGCGCCCGCGCTCAACTGCTTGCGCTCGCCATTGAAGCCGACGCGCCACAGTTGCTGCTCCAGCGGGTTGCCTTCGTTCGAGGCGTACTCAATGTGCTTGCCTTGGAAATCGACGCCGTACACTTCGCCCACTTCGAAATCGCCGCTCGTCAGTTGCCGCTCCAGCTTTGCCGTAGTCGAGCCGGGGTGATCTTTGTCGTAGCTATAAAGGTAGAGGTGGTTGTGGCCGTCGTTCCAATTGCTGAGCACGATCTGGCCGTCCGAGGCCCAGACGTTGTAGTTGTCGTCGAGAAACTTGTCGTCGCTCAACTGAAACACCGGATGCGACTGGCCGGTTTCAAGATCGGCAAGATAGATGTCCCGATGTTTTTGATCGCGGGTGACGGTCTCGATCCACAAGGTGCGGCGATCGGCCCAGCCAAAACGGGGAATGTAGTCCTTGCCCGCCTGGATGGGCAGCTTGATCCACACCGTCTTGCCGCCCGAGGCGCTCACCACGCCCACGCGCACATCGGGATTGGGGTCGCCCGGTTGCGGATAGCGTTGTGCATCCACCTTTGCATGGGTGGGAATCCAATCCTCGATCGGATACAGCGGCACATCGGACTCGTTCATCTGTAGATAGGCCAGGTGCGTGGAGTCCGGCGACCAGTAGTAGTTGGTGCGCGTCTCCAGTTCCTCTTCGTAGACCCAGTCCACCTTGCCGTTGAGTGTAGCCGGGTTGGGCGAGGGAGCCACCGCGATGGCAGGCGTGCCGGGATCGCGCAGCTTGATGACCGTGAGGTTGTTGTCGCGTACAAATGAGATCGCTTTTCCGTCGGGCGAGAAGCGGGGATCGTCGCCAGAGCCGCCGCCTGTAAAGCCGACTTCAATCCCTGTGCCGTTGTGCAGATCGTAGATCCACAGCCGTCCGTTCGAGTCGAACATGAGATGCGCCGAGTCGGGCGCCCAAACGTAGCTGGCCATCTTGTAGCGTTCCCGATTGTCGCGGTCCCGCTCTGAGGCGTTCCCTCCCATCAGCGTGGCCATCTTGGCGTGGCTCACGAGCACGTGCGGCTTGCCCGTGCCGGGGTCTAGGTCAATCAACTGCCCGCCGTCAAGATAGGTCAAGTGCTTGCTGTCGGGCGACCAGGCCAGCTCTCCGGGCGGGTCTCCGATCGGCGATCCATGCGCATAAATCGCTTCGACTGTCAGAGGCTTCTGCTGAGCCTGAGCGGCAACTGGAAGCGCCGCGAGCGGGAGAGCAACGAAGGCAGAAAAGAAGCGGGCGGCTACATAGGACAAGGGGCATTCCTCCGGGAGCGGAGCCCGCCCAGGCTTTGCCGGTTGGGTTGGAAAACGGCGGGGCTTCCTCAAAAAAGTCTAAATCACGCGCTCTGCTATATTGCGCGCAGCAACTGCGGAGTTGTATGTTCCGGCTATGCAAGGTACGAGTCCGGAAGAACGCCGCGCACTGGGCGCGGCGCGGCGCAAGCAGGTAGGCCGCCAGCAACACGATGAACTTAAGCCCAAGGCGCGGAGTTCCTCGGCGCTCGCGCTTCTCGACCGCTCGATGCACGGCCGTGTTCCCGCGCTCATCAAGCTGAAGTACGAGTTGATGGCCGCGTCGCCGTTCGGCTACTTTCGCGGCGCGGCGCCGGTGATGGCTGCGGACCTGGCAGTACTGCCCTCGACAGGCATTGTCTCGCAGCTATGCGGTGATGCGCACGTGCGCAACCTGGGCGCCTATGCCGCCCCCGACGGACGCCTGGTCTTCGACATCAACGACTTCGACGAAACCATCCGCGGGCCTTTCGAATGGGATCTGAAACGCATGGCCACCTCGCTGGTGCTAGCGGGGCGCGGTTCGGGCCACAAAGACGCATCAGCGCAACAAGCCGTGATCCAGTGCATCCAGCGCTACAGTGCCCAGATGCGCGCCTTCGCCAAAATGCCCGCGCTCGAATTGGGACGGTTTCAAGTGCACCGGCTGGGTCTGGTTGAGCCGGTACACATCGCTCTGACAAAAGCCGAGCGGGCCACGCCCCAGCACACGCTGGAGCAACTCACTGAACCCACATCCACGAAGCCCGGCGCGCCTCGGCGCTTCAAGGAATCGAAGCCCACCCTGACGCGCATTACCGGCGCACCGGCCAAGGCTGTTCTTGCTTCGCTGGCGGCCTACCGCGCAATGCTGGAACCGCAGCGGCAGCACCTGCTGTCGTTCTATCGGCCTGTCGACGTGGCCTTCAAAGTGGTCGGCACAGGCTCAGTGGGGCTGCGCGACTACTGCATCTACTTCGAAGGCAACGGTCCCGGCGACCCGCTGTTTTTACAGATCAAGGAGGAGACGGCCTCGGCCTACGCGCCCTACCTGCCCGATGCGCATCCGGCGCCCCACAACGGCCAGCGCGTGGCAGAAGGGCAGCGCGCCATGCAGATGCAGTCCGACCCGTTTCTGGGCTGGGCGCACATCGGCAGCCGCCAATACCTGGTGCGCCAACTCAACGACCACAAGGGCTCCATCGAACTCACGGACCTCGAAGGCGGCGGCCTGGCGGCTTACGCCGAAGTTTGCGGCGAACTGCTGGCCCGTGGCCACGCCCGCTCCGGCGATCCGCTGGTGATTGCAGGCTATCTTGGCACAGGCAACAAGTTTGCCGAGGCACTGGCAAAATTCGGCTCGCTCTACGCCGACCAGACGGAGAAGGATTGGGAAGAGTTGAAGCGGTCGCGGAAGGTTGGGAAGAAGGCGTGAGCCCGTTGAGTCTAGCGACGCCTGTACACATCGTACCCGTGCAGATGTGCTGACAGGGTGAACTCCTGGAGCAACAGCTTCAGCGTGGCTTCGCGCTGCGGGGTGGGGTCCTCTTTCATCTGCAACTCACGTTTCACAATCAGCCAGCGGGTCTGGTGCTGACGGGCCTCGTCTACGACCTTGGTAGGCAAGAACGGATCGGTGGCGGGGTCGAAAAGCAAGACGGGAAATTGCGGAGTGCGGCCGGTTACGAAGTAGAAAGGGTCTTCGCCGGGAAGCAGCAGTACGCCGTCGTTCGCTGGGATGTTGGCGTCGGCAAAGCGGAGTAGTTCTTCGAAATTGGGCAGGTAGGGGCCGGGCACAGCTATCCCCGCCAACTGCGGGAAAGTCGAATGCTCCACCGGCCCCTCCGGCAACTGTGCGTACGACAAGCGCTCTTCGCTGGCTGTGTAGAAGCCGCCGCAGACCAGCAGCGTTGCCGAGATCACAGCAGCCATCACTTGAGCGAGACTTTGCTTCGCAGCCCCAGACGCGGGGACCGGCGGTTTGAGAGCTGCCAGAAACGCAATCATCTCGGCGATGAGCAGTATGAGCAGCGGCCAGATGGCGTAGGTCGATCCCCAAAGCTGTTGCGACATCAGGGTTCCGTTGATGGCAACCAGCAGAACCACGGGCAGCAGCAAGCCAAGGTTCAGGTGGCGGCGAAGCCTGACCAGATTGAACAGTGCCAGCGCGGCGGAAAGAACGAGCAGCAGCGGCCACAGGGCGAGAAGACTGTCGCCGCGCTCGTCGGCATCGTCGTAGAGAAAAAGAGCGTAGAGCGCGAACAGGAAGGGTGCGGCGAGAAGAACGAGCGCGGCGATGCGCGCACTGCGTATTTTCGCAAGCGGGGTGCACAACAAGAGCAGGGCGACAGCGACGCAAGGCAGCGTCCACAGTAGGCTGGGATCGTGGTAGATGCCGAGCATATCCGCAAAACCCGGCAGACGGCGCTGCGCAGCAAACTGGATGGTCCAGTGAACGTAGTTGCCAAGCCCCACGGTGCAATGCAGCAGTAGTACGGCTACGAGAAGTGTTGCAGCAACGCCAACGAGAACGGCGAGCAAAACCGGCACTTCGCGGCTCGCCGTTAACGTCTTGCTGCGGCGAACGAGTCCAACACACAGCAGGACCAGAACAGCTGCAACAGCGGCAGCCAGAAACGGAAGCCCGATGTTCTGCTTGAAGAAGAGCGGCACGCAAACCGCTACTCCTGCTATAAATCCGCGCGCCAACTCTCTTGTCGCACACGGCCCGGAAGTGTCTTCATCCTCGGCCCCAATCCGCTGCAAGAGCCAAACGGCCACAAGAATCGAGAACCCACAGTCGCAATCGTAGGAGGGAAGCGGCAGGATGCAGTAGATTCCCAGCACAGTGAGCGGCGCAGCCAGCAGCAAAGCGACAGCCCACGCCGAGGCCAGGCGCTCCTGCAGTGAATGGAGCACGATGCGCCAGGTCAGTACTGTACTCAGGCCGCCCACCACCGCCGCATAGAGCACGTGGTGGAAGAAGACGCGCCCGGTGAGCCGGATGATTGCGGCTTGAATCAGAAACGTGAGCGGAGCGTGGGCGAACGGGAAATCGCGATAAGGCACCTGCCCCTGGGCGATGCGCGCGGCGCTGTCGAGCACATAGCTCAGGTCCCACAGAACGGCCACATGCGCGTTCTGCCACAGGACCACCGCCGCCGTGGCCACGAACAGCGCGGCGGCGGCGATCCAATCTCGCCAAGTCCAGCCCGATTTGGGCGACCCGGCCCCTGTCTTTACCATCCTCGGCGATAGTAGTAGACGTAAGCGGGGGCCGAGCCTATCGCCATCAGCAGCGCGACGAACCAGCCGATCACGGTCCAGCCGAAAAAGATGTTCAGCAGCAGGATTGCGGTGGCGTTGTGCGTGTGCCGCAGCGCCGCAACGATGGCCGGCACAAAATAGAGCGCGATGGCAAAGATCAGGAAATGCATGGTAGCTCCCGCATTTGTTCCCAAAGTTATACGCAGAGTGTACTCTCCAAGTTCCTTGTTTTCATCGGGTTTTTAGCGAGATGGCCGTGCAATTTTGCGGGGCAGATCCGCATTCAGCCTCTCGCGCTAAGTGGACGAAGCCCTACAATGAAGCGGTATGCCCACCGCCGTACGTTCACACGCGAAGATCAACCTTGGCCTCGGCATCGGTGCGCCGCGCCCCGATGGATTTCATGCACTGGCCACCGTCTATCAAACACTTGAGATGCACGACATTGTGACAGTGACGGCAAGGCCAGCGGCGGTAACCGCGATCCAGCTTACGTCGAACGACGCCCGCGTCCCCACCGACGAGCGCAACACCGCCTGGAAGATGGTCGACCTGGCGCTGAAGTTCCTGAAGCGTTGTGCCGAAGTCGAGATCCACATTGAGAAACGCCTGCCGGTGCAGGGTGGACTAGGCGCGGGCTCTGCCAATGCGGTGGCGGCGCTGGTAGGACTGGAGGCGGAGCTCGAAGGGGCGAGTCGGCGAATCAGCGAGTCGGTTAGCAAGGTTTCTGGAATTACCCAGAGCTTGCTGACTCAGCGGCTGGATATCGCCGCCCAGGTAGGGTCCGATGTTCCTCTGTTTCTGATCGGCGGCACCGTCCTCGGCCTGGATCGCGGGCAGGAAGTCTACCCACTACCCGACATCGAACCCGTCTGGTGCGTGGTGGCCACGCCGGAGCTGGGCGTCTCGACAGCCCAGGCCTTTCGCGACTGGGACGCCCTCTGCGCCACCGAGGGTTTGACCGCCGAGGCCAGTAAAGCTAAACTAAATGAGTTGAGCCGTGCCTATGCCAGCGCCTTTGCGGGAGGAATTCCGCGGGGTCGGTCGGGAACAGGCTCCTCCGGTGTCTCCTCATGTAGAGAAGACCTGGCCGGACCACAAGAGTCCGCGCTTGTCCGCACCGGGATCAGTAGCTGGA
>CAYQOQ010000020.1:0-44592 GCA_964419175.1 uncultured Occallatibacter sp.
GATGGTGGTGTAGCCGAGCTGCTCCTCGAGTTGCTTCAGGCTGGCCTGGCTCTGCTGCACCTGCGCGCGCGCCTGTTTTAACTTGGCCGCGTCGACGCCGATTTGAGCTTTGGAACTGTCGCGGCGCGTGAGTGCGGCCAGGTAATCCTTGTTGGCATCGTCCAGCACCTGCCGGCTCACAATGCCTTCCTTTTGCATCTGAAGGTTGCGGTCGAGCGTGGCCTTGTACATGGGCAGGTCGGGGGCGGCTGCGTTCACTTTGTCCTGCTCGATATTGGCCTGCAAAGTTGCGACGTTGGCCTCGGCCGAAGCAAGTTGGGCGCGCTGCGCGGCTACTTGTGCCTGAATCTCTTCCTGGTCGAGCTGCGCGAGTTGTTGGCCTTTCTTGACGACGTAGTTGATGTCGACGTAGAGCTTTTCCACGATACCGGAGGCCTTGCTTTTGACTTCGACTTTAGTGATGGGCTGAATTTTTCCGGTAGCGACGACCGAGCGGGCCACATCGCCGCGCGTGACCTTGGCGATCTTGTTGGGATCGATGGTGGTGCCCTTGACCAGCTTTGTGAGCCCGACGCCGGCAACGAGCAGAACCACAACCGCACCAAGACTCAGCCAAATCCAGAATTTTTTGCTTTTTCGCGCTGCGGCCACAAAGCCTCCAGTAGAAGATGAAATGCGCCCTGTTGCCCGGCGCAAGGTTTGAAGTGAAGCAGTGAATAATGGTTAAGACGTTGGCAGCGCTTTGCTGTCACCTTTGCTTTCTACGCAACTGGCGTCCGGAAGGTTCCAGGCCAATTTTACGGGAACCGGGACAGCGGTTTTGCCGTATGACTCACCAGCACGCCTTATCCGGTGTCTAAACACCATGCAGAGTTTCTCAGATACGCTCGGCCAGGTCTTTCGCGCCATGATGGCGAACAAGCTGCGCACCTTCCTGACCATGTTTGGGATTGCGTGGGGCGTAGGTTCTTTGCTGGTGCTGGTGGGGCTTGGCGAGGGCTTCCGCTCAGGCCAACACCGCCAGTTGTCCACCTTCGGCAACAACCTTGTAATGATGTGGAACGGGACCATTCCCGCGCTCGCCAACCAGCATACGGGAATGCGCCCCTATCAACTAA
Source organism: uncultured Occallatibacter sp. (assembly GCA_964419175.1). Taxonomy (GTDB): domain Bacteria; phylum Acidobacteriota; class Terriglobia; order Terriglobales; family Acidobacteriaceae; genus Telmatobacter. The sequence continues at coordinate 1,119 of CAYQOQ010000020.1, forward strand.
CGCCGGATGACGAGGCGGCCATTCGCTCACTGCCCGAGGTGAGCGACGCGACGGGCTTTCTGAACCGCAACGACCTGTATCAAGTGAGCGCTTACGCCAACAGTTCGGGATCGGTTCTTGGCGTGGAGCCGAATTACTCGGGAGTGCGCTTTATGCCTGTCGCGGAAGGCCGGTTCATCAGCGACGAAGACATGGCGCAGCGCCATCGGGTCGTAGTGCTTGGTTCCAAGAGCGCCATTCTTTTGTTTTCCGGCCGTCCCATGCTGGGCGAAACCATCACTATCAACGATGTGGCTTTTACGGTTGTCGGCCGTCTGGAGTCCATCAGCCGCGGCAACAACGACGGCGATAACCAGAAGCTCTACATTCCCCGAAGCGTCATGATGGAAATGTTTGCGATGAAGGGCGATAACGTGGCCCGCGACGCGCTCAGTTCCATCCAGTATCAGCCAAGGACGAAAGGCAACTCCGCGCCAGCAGTTGCCGCCGTGCACCGGGTGATAGGCGAACGTCACGGCTTCGATCCGGCGCTGAAAGACGCTTTCGACGAGTGGGACACGATCAAGGAAGAGAAGATGATCGGAGCGATCTTCGACGCCATGGATCTGTTTTTGGGCGGAGTGGGCATTGTGACCCTGGGCCTGGGCGCCGTGGGCATTATCAACATCATGCTGGTGTCGGTGACGGAAAGGACGCGCGAGATTGGTTTGATGAAGGCCATTGGCGCTACTAAACGCAGCGTGCTGGCGCAGTTCTTCTGGGAGGGGCTGTTGCTGACCGGAATCAGCGGGCTTGTTGGCATTGTGGCCTCGGCGGGCTTTATGGGTCTGCTGCAGGCGGGGCTCACCGGCAAGCTGCCGGGCTGGGACCCGCCGCGCCTGGTTCCGTGGTCGGCCGCGCTGGCGTTGGGATCGCTGGTGATTTGCGGCGTGGTGGCGGGGCTTTATCCGGCCAGCCGGGCGGCGCAGATGGATCCAATTGAGGCGCTGCGGAATGAGTAAATAAACAGGGAACAGGGAACAGCGAGTGAGTGGCGAAGGGGCATAGATCATGTTGAAGGACATTCTTGGGCAGGCGTGGGAAGCGATGGTGTATAACCGCCGGCGCACTGCCATCACCATGATCGGGATGGCCTGGGGCATTGCGACAGTCGTGCTGCTGCTGGCTTACGGCGCCGGGTTCAGCCGCGCTGTCGAGAACATTTTTGCGCAGTGGGGTACGAATCTCATCGGCGTCTTTCCGGGGCGCACCAGCGAGCAGGCTGGCGGTGACAAGGCTGGAGTAAAAGTTCGCTTCACGATGGATGACGTGGACCGTGTCTCCAACGGTGTTCCCGGCGTTTTCCATGTTTCGCCGGTCATCTGGGTCAACGCGGCCGTGCAGGACGAGCTGCACACCTACACATGGGAAGTCGACGGCGTGCGACCTGTTTTTCAGGACATCTGGAAGCTGGACATCGATACTGGGCGCTTCTTTAACGGAGCGGAGGACCAGCAGCGGGCACACGTCTGCGTCATCGGGTCGGAGGCGAAGACGAAACTTTTTTCCGGTGGATGGGCGCTGGGCGAGACCATCCGGCTGAACGGCGTAATGTTCACGGTGATCGGGGTGCTCCAACCAAAGATGCAGGAAGGCGACGACAACCGCAATCGCATCATCTACGTTCCGTTCAACACCGTGAGCGACCTGAAAGACACGCATTACATTGACGGAATCTGGTTCAACTATCGAGGCGACCATGAGCTTGCGGAAAAGAGCTTGCGCGAGACCATGGGCGCTGCGCATCACTTTCGTCCCTCCGACCATAACGCGATCTTCGTGGCCAACCTGATGACACAACTGATTCAATTTCACATGCTGTCGGTTGCCTTGCAGGTGTTGCTCTCGATGGTGGGAGCGCTGACGCTGGGCATTGCCGGCATCGGCCTGATGAACATCATGCTGGTGGCCGTTCAGCAAAGGACCAGGGAGATCGGCGTGGAAAAGGCTCTAGGTGCGCGCAAGCACCATATTCTTATTCAGTTTATGGCCGAGGCGCTGGCTATCACCGGCGTGGGGGGGGCGTGCGGGATTGCGCTGGCTTATCTGATTTCCGCGATGGTGGGGAGCATCACGTTTTACAGCGCTTTGGCCAAGAATGCCGGGGATGCCGATATTCACCTTCTGATTTCGCCCACTTCGGTGATTGTGGCCACGGTGATTCTGGTGATTACCGGACTGGTGAGCGGCATGATTCCGGCTATCCGCGCCGCCAATCTAGATCCCATCGAAGCCCTGCGTTACGAGTAGCAGGCCTGGTGTACAGGCCTCAGTCTGATGCGGTAATCTTGCCGGTCATGACAAACCTGAAGAAAACCACCACTGTATCGTCTCTTGCCGTCATTCTCGTGTGCCTGATGCCGTTACTCACGGGCGCTATTCAAGCTCAGGCGCCAGTGCCCGACTCGCCCGACCTTGAGGCCCAAGCCAAGGCGATGGTGGCGAAGCTGACGCTGGAGCAGAAGATCGAGCTGATCGGCGGCGTCGACTCGATGTACACCCATGCCATGCCGTCCATCGGCCTGCCGCGCTTCAAGATGTCGGATGCGTCTGTGGGCGTGCGCACCTGGGGACCCACCACTGCTTATGCCGGCGGAGTAGCGCTGGCAGCCACCTGGGATAAGGGGTTCGCGCGTGCGCTCGGCGAAGGCCTGGGCAAGGATGCCCGCGCGCGCAACGTCAACTTCCTGCTCGGGCCCGGCGTAAATATCGCCCGCTCGCCGATTGGCGGCCGCAACTTCGAGTATTTATCCGAGGACCCCTACCTCAATTCGGAGATTGTTGTTCCGTTCATCGAAGGCGTGCAGTCGCAGGGCGTAATCGCGACGGTGAAGCACTACGCGCTCAACGATCAGGAGTTCAATCGCCACAACGCCAGCTCCGACATCGACGAGCGCACCATGCGCGAAATCTATCTGCCGGCGTTCGAAGCTGCGGTCGTCAAGGGCCACGTCGATTCTGTGATGAATTCCTACAACCTGATCAACGGTGTGCACGCAACGCAGGACGAGTTCATCAATCTGAAGGTTCTCAAGGGCGAGTGGGGCTTCAAGGGTGTGCTCATGTCAGATTGGGACGCCACGTATGACGCCGTGGGCGCGGCCAATAACGGGCTCGATCTGGAGATGCCCTATCCCAAGTACATGAACGCGAAGAATCTTTTGCCGGCGGTGAAGAGCGGCCAGGTGAAGGAGTCCACAATCGACGACAAGGTGCTGCGTCTGATCCGCACCGAGCTTCGTTATGGATTCACGGAGCGCCCGCAGTTCGATCCGGCCGACTCCACATTTTCGGTTGCCGGTCGCGCCATCGCATTGCAGGGAGCGCGTGAGAGCATTACGCTGCTCAAGAACGAAGGCAAACTGCTGCCGCTCGATCCGGCCAAGATCAAAACCATCGCTATCATTGGCCCCAACGCATGGCCCGCGATTGTCGGCGGTGGTGGCTCTTCGCAAGCGACGCCGTTTGAATCCGTCTCGACCGTTACCGGCATCGCCAACTTTCTCGGCCCCAATGTGCATGTCCTCTACAGCAGCGGCCTGCCGGGCCTGCTGGATGTCTTTCGCAGAACTCGGTGGGAAGGCAGCGTGAAGGTTGAGACCTTCCCGAGCCGCGATTTCACGGGTACGCCCGTAACCGGCGCGCGCCGCAATGTTGCCGACTGGAAGCCCGATGAGTGGGCGCCCGATGACCCGACGCCCCGCAGCGTCCGCTACACCGCAACTTTCAAGGCAGCAAGCGCCGGCAAGTACCTGTTGATTGCCGCTGCCTCAGGCGAAGACGGCTTCAAGATTCTCGTCGATGGCAAGCAACTGCTCGACCAGGTGCACGCCGAAGGGCAGGTGCCCAGACAGACGACGATTGAGCTGAGCGCAGGCCAGACCGTCAATTTGCAGGCCGACTATATGCCCCGTGCCGCTGGATCGCGCGTCGGATTCGGGCTTGTGTACGAGCCCGATCTGATCTCGGCCGAAGCGAAGCAGTTTGCGAAGATTGCCGATGTGGCGGTGGTTGCCATCGGCTTCAACACGGCTACCGAAGGCGAGGGCCACGACCGCACCTTCACGCTGCCCTGGGGACAGGATGCGCTGGTTGAAGCCGTCGCAGCGGCGAATCCGCACACCATCGTTACGCTGACCGGCGGTGGCGCGATGGATACACGTCCCTGGCTCGACCAGGTTCCCGCACTGCTGCACACTTGGTATCCGGGGCAGGAAGGCGGTACCGCTGTGGCCGAAGTGCTCTTCGGCAAGCAGAACCCCGAAGGCAAGCTACCCATTAGCTTCGACCACGACTGGGAGAGCAATCCATCCTATGGCCACTACTATGGCGCTCCCGGCGCGGATACCACGCTGCACACAATCGGCGAAAACGGCAAGCCACTCGATTACACGGTTCCTCACATCAAGTATGAGGACCGCCTGATGGTTGGTTATCGCTACTGGACCACAACCGGCAAGCACCCGTTGTTCCCGTTCGGCTTCGGGCTCAGCTATACGACGTTCAGCTTTGCCAATCTGAAGGCGCCAGCGACGGCTGCATCGGGCTCGACGGTTGCGGTCAGCTTTGACGTGACCAACACAGGCAGCGTTGCGGGAGCGGAAGTGGCACAGCTTTACGTCTCCGACCCTTCGACGAAGGCCACTCGGCCCGAGCGCGAACTGAAGGGATTCGAGAAGATCAATCTCGCTCCTGGCGAGACCAAGCATGTCACTCTCAATCTGGATGCGCGCGCGTTCAGCTACTGGAGCGACGCTACAAAGAAGTGGACCATCGATCCCGGCAAGTTCGTGATCCTGGTTGGGGACTCGAGCGAGAACACGCCGCTGCATGCGGATGTGACGCTGAACTAGCAAGTGCTTTGCATAAAGCGCTCGGCCCGTCCTTTCGCAGGATGGGCCGTTGCGTTTTTGGAGATTTGTCGACCCGACAATGAAGCACAAGTTATGATCGTCCTATGAAGCGTGTCCTATTGTCCTGGAGCAGCGGGAAAGACAGTGCCTGGGCCCTCAACCTTCTACGCCGCGATCCTACGATCGAGCTTTGCGGACTGCTGACCACAATCAACTCCGAATTCGACCGCGTTGCGATGCATGGCACGCGTCGAACTGTGCTGGAGGCGCAGGCAAACGCGGCCGATTTGCCGCTGTGGATTGTGCCGCTGCCGTGGCCGTGCTCGAACGAAGTCTATGAACAGCGTATGGCGGACACCTGCAAACGCGCAGTTGTAGAGCACATCGATGCGGTTGCGTTTGGCGATCTCTTTCTTCCCGATGTGCGTGCTTATCGCGAGAACCAGCTAAAGGACACCGGTCTTGAGCCGCTGTTTCCGCTCTGGCAGATTCCTACGGATGCGCTTGCCCGGGAGATGATTGCCGGCGGACTCCGCGCGCGACTTTCCTGTGTGGATACAAAGCAATTGTCAGGCGAGTTTGCCGGCCGAGAATTCGATGCTTCGTTGTTGCATGATCTGCCGGCGGAAGTCGACCCTTGCGGCGAGCGCGGTGAGTTTCATACCTGCGTGTATGCGGGGCCGATGTTCACGAGTCCACTCACACTTGAAACGGGAGAGGTCGTCGATCGCGATGGTTTTGTCTTCGCGGACTTTCAATTGAAGGTCAATACGTAGCGCGTCCTCCACTTACGTCGTAGCACTGGCCGGTGACGAAAGAGCAATCGCGGCTAGAGAGAAAGTGGACCACTGCGGCGACCTCTTCCGGCTGGCCGGTGCGCTGCATGGGAATGCGCTGCACCATGTAGTCGACCTGCGCGGGCGTTAGCTGTTCCAGAATTTTGGTGCGGATCACCGCCGGCGCCACCGCATTGATGCAGATGCCTTCGGCCGCGACTTCCTTGGCGATCGACTTGGTCAATCCGATGACGGCTGCCTTCGATGCGGAGTAGGCGACCATGTTCGGATTGCCTTCCTTGCCCGCAATCGACGCGATGTTCACGATGCGCCCGTAGCCCTTGGTCCGCATGTGCGGCAGCACGGCGCGGCAGAGATAAAACGGAGCGTTGATGTTGAGGTCCATCACCCTGTGCCAGTCGGCGTCAGTCTGCTCCCAGATAGGCGCGGCGCGCCCCGCAATGCCCGCGTTGTTCACCAGGATCTCAAGCGAGCCGGCGATTCTGAGTACCTTTGCCACGGCTGCTTCGACCTGCTCGGGCTTGGTCACGTCCAGTATCAGCGGAAACGCACCACCGCCGATCTTTTCCGCGGCGGCCTTGGCCGCATCGCCATCGATGTCGGCGATGGCGACCCGCGCACCTGCGGCAGTGAGCCGCTGAGCGATTACCTCGCCAATGCCGGTTCCGGCGCCTGTGACGATCGCTGTCTGTCCTGTCAGTTCGAACATATTTTCAGTTGCTCCAAACATTCATTGATATTCAAGCGTAGTTTCATTAAATGCGCACAAAGATTTTCTTCCTGAACATCCAATATAGGATGAGCCAGTACGTGCACAAGGTGAGAGCGCCAAGCACTGTTGGCTCAAGGCCCGGCCCGAGGCAATTGAGTACGTTCATTCCAAAATGAATGCGAAAGCTGCTTTCGACGAAGTTGCGCGTCAGCTCAGCGATGACGTAGGCCGCGATGGAGTTTATGCCCACCACGACGAGAGGGAACGCGATGCCGCGATGCTTTTTGACATCGATGATCCATGAGAACGCGGCGAGAAAGAAGAAGCACACGCCGCCGCTCCATAGCGTCCACGAGGGTGTCCAGATGCGCTTGACAATGGGGCAGATCCCTGTGAAGTGGAGTAACAGGCCGGCCGCGCACAAAGCTGCCGCGGCGACAAGAAATTTGCGGACGGGAATTTTCGGCGCTGCGTTCTGGAACCAGCGTCCGGCCGCCAAGCCCAGCAGCATGGTGGCGAGCGTGGGAATGAAACTGAGTGTCAGGTAGCCGCCGCCGTTATAGAGAAAGCGGCTGGTGCGCGGAAACAAGTTGAGGAACCAGACATCGAAGGCCAGGCCGAGGTTGCTGTTTTTATTCCAGTGCGCGGCGAATCCGGTGAAGAGATGCTGATGCCAGTCGGCGGGCACGCCCACGGCGGCCCAATCGAAGTTGGCGCCCGGCGCCGGATAGAGCGCCCAGGCCAGCCAGTAGCTGAAGAGGATCGCCGCAAACGAGATCCACTGCCAGCGCGGACGAACGAAGGTGAGCAGAAACGCGAACGTGTAGCCAAGGCCGATCTGCGTGAGCGTGTCTTCAAAGGTGAAGTAGGTTATCGGGCCGCTGGTGGAGCGAAGAAAAATTCCCAGCGCGATCAGGATCAGGCTGCGCCAGATGGTATGCGCCAGCATGTGCTTGAAGCTCTCGCCTTTGCGCTGCCGGCTCTTGAGCGAATAGGGAAGCGCCACGCCGACAAGAAAGGTGAAGCCTGGCTGGATCGTGTCGTGGAGACTCATCCCCGACCACTCCACATGAGTCTGGTTGTAAGCGAGAAAACGCAAAACGGCGCTGCCGGGATAGGTGGCCGCCGCATGGGCAAAGTGGAGAACTTCTCCCATCATCAGCAGCATCACGAAGCCGCGATAAGCATCGACGGCAATGTTGCGCTGCTGCTCTGTGGCAGCGCGCTCCACAAGATCGCTCATGCACGAATCCTCATAGCCGACAGGCTGATTCGTCAATCTCAATTTATCGCGCGCTCGTCAATTGCTCGCAGAAGGTCTCAGGCTCCGCAGGGCAGGGTAGAGTTTGCGCCACTCGGCGTACCCCGCCTTGTAGGCGGCCATGTCGGCCGGATCGGGCTCGATGCGCTGCGCCACTTCGATGGCCTGGCCGCAGGCTTCGTCGAGGTTGGCCCAGTGCCCAGCGCCTACGCCGGCCATCAGCGCGCAGCCGAAGGCTCCGCCTTCTTCGGCGGTAAGTACCTCGACGGCATGGCCGTAGATTCCGGCCTGAATGCGCCGCCACAACGCGCCGCGCGCGCCGCCCCCGCCTAGCCGGATGCCGCTGACAGGAATGCCCAACTCGGCGAACAGCGTGAAGGTGTCTTCAAGCGAATAGGCCACGCCTTCGAGAACCGCACGGACAAAGTGAGCCGCCGTGTGGTTGGCGCCGATGCCTGCGAATGCCGCTCGCACTTCAGGGTCAAGGTGCGGCGTGCGCTCGCCAAGCAGATAGGGCGCCCATTCGAGGCCTTCGCTGCCGGCTGGAATCTTCGCGGCGCCGGCGGTGAGCGCGTCGTAACTTTGCCCGGTGAAGAACGTTTCCTTGAGCCAGCTCAGGCTCAGACCCGCGCTCTGCGTTACACCCATTACGTGCCATAGTCCAGGCACGGCGTGGCAGAAGGTGTGCAGACGTCCCTTGGGATCTTTTGTCGGCTTGGCCGTTGCGGCAAACACCACGCCTGAGGTGCCGATGGTGGCCGAGACGGAACCTGGCTGAAGAATGCCCATGCCTACAGCGCCCGCGCCCTGATCACCGGCGCCAGCGGCAACCGGCGTTCCCGCCGCAAGGCCGGTGAGTCCGGCTGCCTCAGCGCTGATGCGAGCGCAAATCTCCGGCGACTCAAAGACGCGCGGCAGCCAGCTTTCCTTGATGCCCGCGGCCTCGGCCACTTCGCGCGACCAGCAGCGGTGGGTTACATCGAGCAGTAGCGTGCCGGACGCTTCCTGCACATCGATCGCGAACTCGCCCGTGAGCCGGTAGCGCACGTAGTCCTTGGGGCACATGATGTGCGCGATTTTCGTGAAGATCTCCGGCTCGTGTTTTTTTACCCACAGGAGCTTCGTCAGCGTAAAGTTGGGCAGCGCGGGGTTGCAGGTAAGCTCGATCAGACGGTCATAGCCGATGCGCTCGGTAAGCCAGTCGCACTCGGGCTGGGTCCGCGTGTCGCACCAGATGAGCGACGGCCGCAACACCGCGCCGTTCTCGTCGAGCATGACGGCGCCATGCATCTGGCCGGTCAGTGCGATGGCTGCGATGGGTTCCTTCGGCTCCGGCGCGGCGGCAATGGCGCCGCGAATGGCCTCCTGCGCGGCTCGCCACCAGTCTTCGGGGTCCTGCTCGGCCCAACCCGGATGTTCCGCGCGAAAGGGCGCATGTGCGCTCGAAGCGGTGCCCATCAGCCTGCCTGCCGCATTCACGATAACGGCGCGTGTGCCGCCCGTCCCCACATCCATGCCCAAGAACCACATCGTCGTATTCCCCCTACATAAATCGCTTTTCTCTGGCGCAGAGAGCATATCAGTTTATGCGGCAGAGGGGAAAGAGGACTAGAGGCGCGGGAATGAGCCAGAGCAATTTGTCTTATCGCCGCGCCTGGCTCCGCACCAGGGGTTCTGGCGTTTCGGCAACGGCCATCAGGTGGATGGGAGCGGCTTGAGCAGTTGCAGGGGAGTAGCGTTCCCACTTCTCTTCCGTGTAGACCTTTGGCAGCGTTACCGGTTGGCCGCTCAATTTTACAGTCTCGTGGATCAGGGAGTTCTCTGGAATCTCTCTCACCCATTTGCCGCGGGGCAGGCCCCAGTGGCCGTTTTTTCTACGTGGAAAATATTCGAGCAGCCACCACCAGAAACCCGTGAGCGACGGATGAAGCATCCCATGCGGATCTGGCGGCACATATTTGGGAAGAAACGCGGGGGGCTGATGCTGGCCCAGCACGATCGCGACGCGGGGGGCATCTACGAGCAATCCCTGTTTGACGGCTTCGACCAGCAACCACTCGAAGGTGATCTTCGAGAGTCCCGCCGTTGCCTCGGGGTAACTGCCGCCGATGTCGGAGTGCACGCCGGTGAACCACACTTGGCGTATATCCTGGCCGGCATAGCCAACGGCCGGGGGCAGCGACGGGCCCCACAGGTTGTCCTGGTAGCAGCAGCGGTGCTCGTGGATTGACACTGCGTGCCGGCCGGTGCGGATGATCGGGTTCTGCCCGTTGAAGCGCAGCTCGATCGGGTCGTTGACCCATCCGTAGGAACTCACCGTGTCCCAGACTCCGCAGAAGTGCACTTCCACCTCGCGCGAGAAGGCATATTTGAATGCGTCCTCGGCTGCGAATGTCGCCTCCTGCCCCTGCGGGCTCTTGGTCATCTTTGCATAGAGGCGGAGGATGTAGGGGATCAGTTGCTCGTTGCCGGGCTCAAGCAGTCCATACACGTGCAGCAGGCTGCCGACGGCGCGCGCTGCGTAGGAGCCACGGCTGAAACCGAAGAGGAAGATCCGATCGCCTTCCTCGTAGGTATTCATCAGGTAGCGGTAGGCGTCGCCGACGTTGTCCAGCAGCCCTTTGCCGAAGGCGAGGCCCTGCAGTTGCGACCATCGTTTGGCGAGGGGGCCCTGAGCGTTGGGCGATCCCATGGTGCCAACGCCGGGATGGTAATAGGCGATCTGATCCGCGGCGATGACAAGAGTGTTGTAGAGCTTGACGACGTTTGAGTCCGTCTCCGGCTCGTCAAAGTCATTTCCGGTGCCGTCGCAGCAAATCACGATGTTCTTTGACATGGGTGCTCCAATCAATCCTGTTTAGCGATCATGGTTGTTGGCTTGGTATGCCGACGAGACCGAAAGCATAGCATGACGGGCGGATGAACTGGCATGGCCGAGATCAAACAGGCTTGCCTGAGGCTACGCTACCGGCTCGGTCAGGCGGAATTCAATAAGAATTATCCGGTCGTTTTGTGACCAAAGGCACACGCACTCGAACCCTGCCGGGTGACAATGATCTTGTAAGGTTCGCTGGCCCTTGTGCTGCGCGTCCAGGAGAACTATCCCATGAGCGATCTAGCCCCTCTGGCTGAAGCCGTAGCCGTCGATCCGCTGGTCGGACATCCCGCCGACTATCATGTGTTCCACAAATTCATCGAGCGTTGCAAGAACCTGCCGGCTATCACCACAGCGGTTGTGTGGCCGCTCTCTGAAGTCGCCCTCAACGGAGCGGTGGAAGCCGCGGTTGAAGGCCTTATCGAGCCTACGCTGATTGGACCGGGAGAGGCCATGAAGGCCCTGGCCGCGAAGATCGGCGTCGACATCAGCGCCTATCCCATCGTCGAAGCAGAAACCGAGGCCAAGGCCGCCGATGCGGCGGTGGTTATGTGCCGCTCCGGAAAATTCCAGGCACTGATGAAGGGCAGCCTGCACACGGACGAGCTGTTGAAGCCCGCCATGCATCGCGATACCGGCCTGCGTACAGCGCGGCGCATCAGCCACATATTCGTGATGGATACGCCGGCATACGCGCGCACGCTGATGATTACGGACGCGGCCATCAACATTGTTCCGGAACTCGAAGACAAGGTTGACATCGTCCAGAACGCCATCGACCTGGCCCACGCGCTCGGCATTCCCGAGCCCAAGGTTGCACTGCTTTCCGCGATCGAGACGGTGAATCCGAAGATCAAGTCAACGCTCGATGCCGCCGCCCTGTGCAAGATGGCCGAACGCGGTCAGATTACCGGCGGCATTCTCGACGGGCCGCTTGCCTTCGATACGGCCGTCAGCGAGAAGGCGGCCGCCATCAAGAACCTGGTTTCGCCCGTCACCGGGCAGGCCGACATCCTGGTGGTTCCCGACCTTGAGAGCGGCAACATGCTGGCCAAGCAACTTGAGTACCTGGGCGGCGCGCAACTGGCCGGCATCGTTCTCGGAGCGCGCGTGCCCACCATCCTGACCAGCCGGGCAGACTCGGCCGAGACGCGGCTTACCAGTTGCGCCGTGGCCGTGCTGCTTCACTACGCGACGCATCCGGCGGTCAAGGTCTAGAGAAAGGCAGCGCCGGTAGTCCGCAGACTTGCTGGTTTGCGCCTGCGCTACCCTTCGGCTTTCCCACCTCGCAATGCGACACTAAACTTATGCCTCCAGTTTTGCCTGCTCTCATCTTCGACCTGGACGGAACTCTCACCGACTCCAAACCCGGCATCCTTGGCTGCCTGCGCAAGGTTCTTGACGAGCGCGGCATGGGCGGCCAGGGCCCGCTGGATCATTTCGTCGGGCCTCCGGTCGAAGAGTGGGTCATCGAGCTGCTGCCCAATGGAAACGAAGAGGAGCAAGCCGCGCTGGCACGAGACTACCGCGCCTGCTACGACCGCGAAGGTTGGCGGAACAACTCTGTTTATTCCGGTGTGCGCGAGATGCTTGTCGAGCTGCGCAGGCAGGGATTCCCGCTCTACGTCTGCACCTCGAAGCAGCAGCACTTTGCGGTGCGCATTCTCGATGCATTCGAACTGTCCGGCCTGTTTACCGCCATCTACGGCGACAAGGCCGAATACGCAAGCCACAGCAAGGTAGACTTGCTGGCCAATGTTCTGCGCGAGCAATCGCTCGGTCCGGACTCCGCCTGGATGATCGGCGACCGCAGCTTCGACATTGACGCGGCCCACGGCAATCGTCTCCGCTGCCTGGCCGCGGGCTGGGGCTACGGCACCCCGGAAGAATGGGAACAGGCCGATGCCATGGCCCCCACACCGGCGGATGTCGCCGCCCTGGTGTCTCCGCGGGATCTCGCTTCCGTTCGCTAAGCCGTTCAACTGTTTACAGATTTGAGGATTTCCCGCTGGTCTTCAACGGCCCACGGGCGCGGTTTCTTGCGGCTGTCGAAGTGCGGCAGGCGAGGAATCCGGGGTATGCCCAGTCCCGCCTATTCCCTGTGGGAAATTTGAATTATTTTAACGGTAGATATATAAATCAAGGCATATTTACGCTTAAGTTGTTGAAAATAGATGATAGAAAGAAAATAGTTGACTATCGTCTTAAATGCGCGGTATAATGGAGTCGGTAACAATTAACCCACAGGAGGTACAACATGCGTCACATACTCGCAAGCACTCTCATCCTTTCCTCGATGCTGTTTCCCGCAGTGGCAAATGCCAGCTCCTCGACAGACGACGCGGCTGCTTCCACTCCCAACCTCCGCGTAAGCACCGGAGTCACCGCACCCAAGCTCGTCCAGTCCATCAACATTGCGCTTCCCGATGGCCTGTCCAAGGTCTTCTTGCCAACCAACGCTGAAGTCGAACTTACCCTTACCGTCGACAGCAACGGCCAGGCAAAGGACATCAAGGTCGTCAAGGCGTCCAACCCTTACTGGGATGCGCGCGTCGTCGACGCAATCCAGAAGTCGCAGTTCCATCCTGGAATGGTGGACAACACCCCCGTTCCCGTGGACATGAACCTCACCGTTATGATCGCCCACTAAACACTAAGCCCTCCCAAATGCCAGATCTGTCCGGGAGACATAGAACCAACTGTCTCCCGGGCGCTCATCTGCTCATCTGCCTGCCATTGCCCGGCAAGTTAAAGCCGCCTATTTCCCCAGAAATTTCACCATCGCGGGCCCCATTCCGCTTGCACATTGCTGCGGCGCAAGGTGCCCGCACCCATTGAACACGTCCAGCTCCGACTGCGGAACCAGCAAGTGCATCTTCTGGCCTTGATCGAGCGGCGTGATCTGATCCTTCTCGCCCCACAAAAGCAGCACGGGCATCTTCAGCCTAGGCAATAGACTGTCGGTCGCATCCTGCCCGGTCATCATCGTGTCGAGTGCGCGCTGAATGATCCACGCGCGCTCGACCGAGTTGCGCAGAATGTCCTGTGCAACGAATCCTGGAATCCGCGGCGGTTGCGGCATCAGCAGCGCTTCAAGCTGATCCAGTTGCGCCGGAGTTCTGGGAATGAAGAGGTTCGTATCCCAGCCCGGCTTCTTGTAAAGGCCCGCCGAGTCAAAGATCATCAGCCGCCTGACCCGCTCAGGGTGCGTATCGGCGACGATCTGCACGATCCATCCGCCCATCGACCATCCACCCAGGTCCACCTGCTTCAAACCCAGCGCATCCATAAAGCCCACTACCGCGCCGGCCTCGTCGCGTACAGAATAGGAGAAGTCCGCCGGCTTCTCGCTGCGTCCATAGCCGAACAGATCGGGCATGTAGACGCGGAATCCGGCTTTGGCAAGATAAGGCGCAAGTTCGTGCCAGTCTCCCGCGCGCCCGCCCAGCCCGTGGACGAGCACGACAACAGGCCCGGCATCCGGCCCAGTGGCTTCGTAGTGCATCGTGTGGCCGTCAACCGCTACCGAGTGGTTTTCAATGCCGGCCAGGCTCTCGCGCAGATACGCGAACTGGTTGAAGTAGCTCACCGGCCGCAGCCAGAATCCGATGCCGGCAACCATAGCCAGCACCCAGAGGGCGCATCCAAGCCACAGTGTTCTTCTCGTCAACTTCATCTTTCCTCGCTTCCCATGGCTGCCATCGCCTGCGCCCTCTGCCAGCCCTTCTCGATCACGCGCACTGTAACCGAATCCAGTTTGAGAGCGTCCCCGGGCGAATCTTGCCTGTTCCACTCGGCACGCTCCGCCCACCGTACCGCATCGGCATCGGAGGCGGCCAGCAACGATCCGCCGGTCACGCGGCACAGGTAATCGGCAATCACATAGTGGTAGCGAACTCGCTTGCCCTCGTGGTGAATGCGGTCGAGGAGTTCGATAAGCTCAACCGGCTCGACGATAAGCCCGGTCTCTTCCTGCACTTCGCGCGCCACCCCGGCGGTGAGCGGCTCGCCCAACTCCAGCAGTCCGCCCGGCAGGGACCAGTGGCCCTTGAGCGGCTCGGCGCCGCGCTGCACCAGCAGCACACGGCCATTGTCCACAATCACTGCGCCGACCCCCACCAGAGGGGCCAAAGGAAACTCTCGTTGCATTTTGCTTCCTGTTCTTCGATCCTCTCTACGATAGTTCGCCGCCCGGCACACTGTGCAAGACGCATCAGACGAATCTCTTCCGGGTGGCTATCATCAAACAAGCTGGGAAACAAAGACAGGAGAACAACATGTCGGAATTTACACTGCAAATCGATGGAATGCACTGCGGGTCCTGCGTTCGACGCGCCAGCCAGGCGCTTGCGTCGGTTGAAGGGCTGGTCGTCAACGACGTTCGTGTGGGATCGGCAAAACTGACTTCCGCTGCGGAACCCGTGCCTGTGGATGCGGCCATTGCCGCGCTTGCCAAGGCCGGTTACACAGCGCATCGGGATCAGTAAGTGACGCCGCCCGCCATGGAATCGCTCACGCTTCCCGTGCTGGGGATGACGTGTGCGTCCTGCCAGCATCACGTGGAAGCGGCGCTGCGTGCGACCGCCGGCGTGGAGTCGGCGCATGTGGATCTGATGGCGCATCGAGCTAGCGTCGTCTTCGATCCGGCGCTGGCGGCGCCCGAGCAACTGGTCGAGGCCATTCGCGGCGCGGGCTACGACGCGGTGCTTCCCCGCGCGGGCGATGCGGCAGCCGGCGCGGACGATCGCGAGCGTACGGCCGAGTCGGCGCGCAAAGCCTGGGTCACGCTTGCTGCCGGTGTCGCAGCCATGTTGCTGGCCATGCCGCTGGGCTCGCAAATGGGCGCGCTGGACCACATGCTGATGCGTCTGCTTCCGTGGCTCTATGCGTTGCCGGTGGAACCGCTGCGCTGGTTTCTGCTGCTTGTTACTGCGGCTGTTGTGGGTTGGGCCGGGCGCGGCATTTATCTGAGCGCCATCCGCGCCCTTCGCCACGGAGCCACCAACATGAATACGCTTGTCGGACTGGGTACGAGCGTCGCCTTTCTTTACTCGGCTTATGCCACGCTGTGGCCCGCGAGCGGTCGCGATGTTTATTTCGACGCGGTTCTGTTGATTGTAGGATTTCTGCTGCTGGGCAAGAGCCTGGAAGCAAGCGCTAAACGCCGCGCACTGGCCGCGCTCAATTCGCTCTCACGGTTGCGGCCCGTGACTGCCCGCCGAATTGTAGATGGTGTTGAGGCGGTTGTGCCGCTCGAGGAGATCGAACCCGGCGACAGCGTTCTGGTTCTTCCCGGCGAACGCTTTCCGGTGGATGCCACCATTGTGGAAGGCCGCACCACGGTGGACGAATCGATGCTCACCGGCGAATCCACGCCATTGGCGCGCGAGGTTGGCGGTCGCGTGCTGGCCGGTTCGCTTAACTACGACGGAGCGGTGGTTTGCCGGGCCGAGTCGCTGGGCGAGGCCACCGTGCTGGCGCAGATTACGCGCATGGTGGAGCAGGCGCAAGGCTCGCGTGCGCCCATGGAGCGGCTTGCCGATCGCGCCAGTTCCATCTTTGTTCCCGTTGTGTTGGGCCTGGCATTGGTCACGTGTGCGGCCTGGCTCATCGCCACGCATTCGCTTCCACTGGCATTGGCAAATACCGTTGCCGTGCTGGTGATTGCCTGCCCCTGCGCCATGGGGTTGGCCGTGCCTGCCGCGCTGACTGTTGCCGTGGGCCGTGGCGCGCAACTTGGCGTGCTCTTCAAGGGCGGGGAAGCGTTGGAGCGGCTCGGGCACCTGGACGCGATTGTTCTGGATAAAACGGGAACGCTGACTGTGGGAAGGCCCGTGCTGGCGGCGGTTCATCCGCTTGCCGGACACGCGGAAAACGATCTGTTGCGCATGGTCGCGGCGGCAGAGGAGCGGTCGAACCATCCGCTGGCCCACGCGATTGTGGACTTTGCGCGCGGGCTCGAACTTGCATGGAAACCCGCAGAGGACGTGCAGATTCTTCCCGGCCGCGGCCTCACCGCAAGAGTCGAGGAACACGATTGCCTGCTTGGCAATGAAGCGCTGTTCCAGGACTCTTTCATTCCGCTGCCTAAAGGGATCGCTCCTTCCGAAGCTGGAGTCACGCGGCTCTGGATGGCGCTCGACAACGTGCCCGTCGGCTATTTCGACGCACGCGACGCGTTGCGTCCCGATGCGGCGGAGGCAATCGCGGCGTTGCGCCAGGCAGGCCTGCGCGTGCTCATGCTTACTGGCGATTCCCAGGTTGCCGCTTTGCCGATTGCAAGTCAGGCAGGAATCACCGAAGTCGAAGCCGGGCTCGATCCGGCCGGGAAACTGGCCCGCATCCGCGCGCTGCAACAGGGCGGCCTGCGTGTGGCCATGGTGGGCGACGGCATCAACGACGCCGCCGCGCTGGCCCAGGCCGATGCCGGCATCGCCATGGGTACTGGCGCCGATCTGGCCCAGGAGGCTGGCGACGTGCTGCTGCTGCGCACGCAACCTTCCGCCATTCCCGCCGCGCTCGGCCTGGCCCGGCAAACATTGCGCATCATGCGCCAGAACCTGGGCTGGGCGGTGGGCTACAACCTGCTGGGGATTCCACTTGCGGCAGGGCTGCTCTATCCTGCATTTCACATCCTGCTCACGCCCTGGCTGGCCGCGGCGGCCATGGCGCTGAGTTCAGTCTGCGTGTTAGGCAACAGTTTGCGGTTGCGGCGCTGGCAGCCCGCACAGGCTGCGCCAACACGATAAACTGATTCGAGAGCCTCTTTGTGCGCATCCTGACCCGCTACATCCTCGGTGAAATTCTCTCCAACACGCTCATTGGTTGCGCGATCTTCACCTTCATTCTGTTCATGCCCTACCTTCCGCATGTTCTGGAGATGGTGGTGCGCAACAGCTCCACATTCTCGAATGCTGCTGAGATCTTCCTCTTCACGCTACCCAACCTGCTCCGCGTAACGATTCCCATGTCGGTGCTGGTGGGTGTGCTGCTGGGACTGAGCCGATTGGCGGCTGACAGCGAGATCATTGCGATGCGCGCCTCTGGCCTCGGCATTGGCTACTTTGTGCGCGTCTCCTCGATTGTGGCCATCGGTGGCACGCTGCTGGGCCTGGCCAACTCGCTCTACCTCGCTCCACGCGCCAATCAGGGCATCCTCGATATGGAGCAGTCGCTGGAGACTTCGCAGGCCTCTTATCAGATTCAGCCGCGCGTCTTCTACGAGGATTTCAAAAACTATGTTCTCTATGTGCAGGACGTGCGCTCCGGTACCGGCGCGTCCAATTGGGATCAGGTCTTCATTGCCGATGTCACCGACCCCTCGACGCCGCGCGTCACCACCGCCGCCTCGGCCACTGTGGTCAGCGATTCCACGCAGGTGCTGCTGATGCGGCTGCGCAACGGGGCGCAGCACGACTCCGTGGTGGACCAGCCCGATCAATACAATATCAACGCATTTGCCACAACGGACCGCCCGCTGGAGTTGAGCGCGCAAAGCGACGTGCATCTGGGCCGCAGAGACACAGCCATCTACGCACTGCCCATGAGCGCGCTGCTCGAGCGCGCGCGTGGGCCCGATTCCAAGCGATTCCTCATCGAGCTGCACAACCGCTTTGCCTTTCCCGCCGCCTGCCTGGTGCTGATGCTTGTGGGCGTTCCACTGGGCGTGGCTTCGCGGCGCGGCGGCAAAAGCTCCGGTTTTGTCTTTACGGTCTTGCTGGTCTGCCTTTACTACTTTCTTTCCTTAACCGGTACTGCCCTTGGACGCCAGAGCAAGCTGCCGGTATTTCTGGCGGTGTGGTCCGCGAACCTCCTCTTTGCCGGTGTTGGCACCTTTCTGCTTTGGCAGATGGCCAGTGGAGGGCAGGTTTTGGCCGCCATCTCCGGCTGGTTTTCGCGGTTGCCAAAGCCCGGGCCTGAAGGCGCGGTTCGGAAGAACGGCATCTCGCTCATTGGCTTTTTCGACAAGCTGCAACCGCGTCCGCAGCGCGCCAAATCGCGCAATGCCTTTCCGCGCATTCTTGACTCGTACGTTGTCCGCGAATTCCTTGGTACATTCTTCCTGGTGCTGACCGGTTTTGTGCTGCTCATGCTGGTGTCCACCTTCTTCGAATTGATGGGCGACATTATTCGCAATCACATTCCACTCACTACCGTGGGAGCGTATCTGGTCAACCTGACGCCCGACATGCTCTACCAGATCGCCCCGCTGGCCGTGCTGATCGCCACGCTCGTCACCTTTGGCGTGCTCAACCGCAACAGCGAAATCATTGCCATGAAGGCCACCGGCATCAGCCTTTACCGGCTGGTGGTTCCCATCGTCTCCATCGCTGCCATTTTGTCGATAAGCCTGTTTCTCTTCGATCAGTACTATCTGCCTCAGGCCAACCGCAGGCAAGAGGCGTTGCGCAACACCATCAAGGGCAGGCCTCCGCAGACAGTGACACACCCCGAGCACAACTGGATCTTCGGACAGCCGCACCCCGGCGAGCCCGGCCGAATTTTCTACTACGAGTTCTTCGATCCGGATCGCAAGGAGTTTGCCAATCTTTCTGTGTTCGAGTTCGATTCATCTACGTTTTCTCTGACGCGGCGCATCTTTGCCGCGCGTGTTTTCTGGGATACAAATCACAGCACGTGGAGCTTTCAGAGCGGCTGGGTGCGCGATATGAAGGGGGCCGAGTCTACGACCTATCGCGAGTTCACCCAGACCGCATTTTCTGAGATTCACGAGGACCCCGGCTACTTCACAAAAGAAAACAAGCAATCCCAGGAGATGAACTTCGGCCAGCTCGACAGTTATATCGCCGATCTGCGCCAAAGTGGTTTTGACACCATGCGTCTCCGTGTCGCGCTGTGGCACAAGCTTGCCTACCCGCTCATCGCCATTGTGATGGCCGTGCTAGCCATTCCCTTTGCCCTCTCCATGGGCCGCCGCGGATCGCTCACCGCCATTGCCGTGGCCATCGGCGTCGCCCTGGCCTACTTTGTCGTCAACGGCACGTTTGAGGCCATGGGCAATGTCAACTATCTGCCCGCCGCCTTGGCCGCCTGGTCTTCCGACATTCTCTTCGCGCTCGTGGGCGGTTATCTGCTGCTGCGCACGCCCACGTAAACGGACGCCCCGCGCTTGACCCCTCCACCGATACAATAGACTTATGTTTCGCGATCTGGCCCCGCTCTTCGTGTACATGCGCCGCTACCGCTGGAGTTACCTGTGGGGCACGCTCTCTTGCGTCACCACCAATCTCATCGCAGTCCAGTTTCCCAGAGTGCTTGGAACGGCCGTCGACCAACTCAAGAGTGGCTCCACGCGCCAAAAGATTCTCTTCTTTGCAGGGCTCCTGGTTGTCATCACCATCGGCAAGGGGATCTTTCTTTACAGCCAGCGCTGGATTTTGATCGGCATCTCGCGCGAAATCGAGTTCGACCTGCGCAACGACCTGTTCCGCAAACTCGAAGCGCAGGACTCGGGCTTCTATCAGCGCTACCGTACGGGCGACATCATGGCCCGCATGACCAACGACCTGAATGCCGTGCGCATGTTGCTCGGCCCAGCCCTGATGTACAGCGCCAACACGCTTTTTTTCACCGTGGGTGCACTGTTCTTCCTGCTGCGCATCAGCCCCTATCTCACGCTGGTGGCCCTGGCTCCCATGCCGCTGGCCAGCATCCTTGTGCAGTACTTCGGAAACAAGATTCATAGCCGCTTCGAGCGCATTCAGGCCAGCTTCTCCGACATCTCCTCCCAGGCCCAGGAAAACTATTCCGGAGCACGGCTGGTGCGCGCCTTCGCCCGCGAGGAGTCTGAGATCAATCTCTTCGAGCGGCTCAACCGTGAGTATATTCGCCGCGCGCTGCGTCTTGTTCAACTGATGGGCATGTTGTGGCCAACGCTCGAATTCGTGCTCGGCGTTTCCATGATCATTACGCTGCTGGCCGGCGGGCACCTCGTCATAGCCCATCGCATTTCCGTAGGCGATTTCGTCGAGTTCAATGTGTACATGATCATGCTCATCTGGCCCATCATCGCCGTGGGCTGGGTCATCAACATCTTCCAGCGCGGCACCGCCTCGGTGAAGCGCGTCGACGAACTGCTCAAGGCTGAACCAGCCATTGACGACAGCTCCGCGGATTCCTCCATTGGACCGAAGACGGTGCTGAATGGGGAGATCGAATTCCGCGACCTGAACTTCAGTTACGGCGACACTCCGGTTCTGCACGACATCTCCTTGCATGTTCCCGCCGGATCGAGCCTGGCCATCGTCGGCCCCACCGGCTGCGGAAAATCCACGCTGGTTCACCTGATATCGCGCATGTATGAGGCTCCTGAAGGCTCTCTGCTGATCGATGGCCGGCCGGTGCGCGACTATCCTCTCGCAGTGCTTCGCCGCAACATCGGCATGGTGAGCCAGGAGACGTTCCTGTTCAGCGAAACGATCCGCGAAAACATCGCCTTCGGCGCACCCAACGCCAGTTTCGACGAGTTGATGAAGGCCGCCGAGGCCGCCCACATACGCCAGGAGTTCGACGAGTTCCCGCAGGGTTTTCAAACCATGGTGGGTGAGCGCGGCGTCACGCTTTCGGGCGGGCAGAAGCAGCGCTCGGCCATCGCGCGCGCGCTGGTTCGCCGGCCCGCCATTCTCATCCTCGACGACGCGCTGGCCAGCGTGGACACCTACACGGAAGAGCGCATCCTGGGCGGCTTGCGCAGCTACACCGCAATCACCACCACAATTCTCATCTCGCATCGCGTTTCAACCGTGCGCGATGCCGATCAGATCGCCGTGCTCGATCATGGCAGGATCGTGGAACTGGGAAGGCACGACGAACTGCTCGCCCTGGACGGCTACTACGCCGGCCTCTACCAGAAGCAGCAACTCGAAGAAGAACTCACCGTAGCGGGATGATAGGAACATGGACTAGCAGTCCCAGATTCCCGTCTTTCACGCATTCCAACTGGAGCCGCCTGTTGATCCCATTCCGTAGTCTGCGTTTGCAAACTCGGCGGGATTGCGCTCGGAAAAGGCATCGGGCACCTGGATTGGCGCCGGATTGACCTCAGGGTCCTTCGCCACCTGGCGCCAGGCATCGCGCACATTTCTTACGCACTCGACCGCGTGCTCGAATTTCTGCTTCGAGGCCGACTGCGAAGCCTGAAGAACCTGCGCGAAGATCGAGGAATAGAACTCGCTGAGAGCCTGCGCCGGCCGCCCCCCCACATCCATGCGCAGCCGCGCCTGCAAGTGGATGATGATGTCCAGCACGCGCTTGACGGCTATACGTCGAGCGTCCGCGTCACCGCGCTCCACGGCATCGATCGCCGCATAGAGAAAACGGATCATTCCGTCGTAAAGCGCAACCACGAGATCCACTGCTGACGCACCATCAAGCACATGGTCCTGATAACTTCCCATTTGCGTAATACTCCTTAGCCGTTCGAGCTCTGGTTATAGCCGGTGATCGCCGAGTAAAGCTCGTTGACCCCTGTTAACTGCGTGGGCAGTTCCTGCATGATCTCGTTGGCGCTGTTCAGCTCCGCGGTCAGACTCACCTGTTGCGCGGAGATCATGGTCTCTTCCCTGGAGATCTCCGCGTTCAACGTGGATTCGATGTTGCTGTTGGAGGTCGACGCCAGCGCCAGAATTCCTGTCGTGGAACTTGTGCCGGCGTCCGTCAGCATGGTTGAAAAGGCCTGGCCCCAACTGTCCGAGTTCTGAAAGAACCCAGTCACGCCGCTGAAATCCGAGTTCAGCAGCGAATCGAGAGACGCGACATCGAGCGATATGGTTCCATCGTTATTGATGCTGATGCCCAGGCTGCCGATGCTCCCTACGTCTGAAGAGTTGGTGTAATTCAAAGAGGCAGTGCTGGTGTTGGTGGTATCCAGGATGCTCGAGGTTATGGTCAGGGTTCCGGCGCTTCCCGCGGTGCCGGAAGTAAGGGAGAGAACCGACTGTCCGGAGCTATTGGTGCCGATCGCAGCCGTGAGTCCAGCTTTGGCGTCGTTGATTGCGGTCATCAGATCCGAGAGTGTTCCACCGCCTGAGGGCAGGCTGATGGTCTGCGCCGTGCCGCTGCCCACCTGGATGGTGACCGAACCGGTAAGGTTATCGCTGGCGTTGGTAAGCGCGGTGAGTCCAGCAGTTGCGGTCTTAGTGCTGGTGCCAGCCGTGGATGTGAAGCTCAACGCCATATCGCTGGTCGCGGAAACACTCGATTTTACGGTCAGTGCCCCGCTGGACCCCGAAGTTTGCGAAAGCAGCGCCAGGCTCGATTCGCCATTGGTGGTAACTACCTTGGCGGTAACCCCGATCCCGGCGGCAACCAGGCTTGACGTCACACTCAATGTCCCGGCCGTACCGGTTGTTGTGGATGTCAGCGAAAGGGTCGAGACGCCGCCAGAAGGCGTGGTTACGGTGGCCGTGACTCCCATGCTGGCCGAGTTGATTGCATCGGCTAGTGCGGAGAGCGTGTCGACGCCGTCTCCTGTGTACGTGGTGTTCGCGGCGGCGCCGGTGGTAGGCGTGGCGCCAATCACAAAATTATTTTTCGTTCCGCTGCCCACCGTGATCGAGATGGCGCCGGACAATGCAAGGCTGGCGTCGGTGATCGAAGTGAGAGTTCCGGTCGACGCCGTTGCGGCGGTGTCCGCAGTCGCGTCGGTGCCCGCCGTACCGGTGTAACTCAGATTCGTTCCGGCTGCGGCGGCATTGATGGTGTCGGCAAGCTCCTGGAGTGTGCTGCCTGTTGAGCCAGTGTAGAAGGTGTCCGCGAGGGGAGGGGTTGGCGCTGCGCCGATCACGATCTTCTGCGTCGTTCCGCTGCCCACGGTGACGTTCAGAGATCCAGTCAGCGTGGTGTTGGTGGCTGTGGAAACCGAGTCCATGTAGCCGTTCGGGTTCTGAAGATTGAGACCGTTCAAAAGCTGCTGTTGCAACATGGAAAGCGTGGGCGAGCCGAACAGCGGTTCGGCATTGTTGGAGCTATCCAACCCTTCCTGCGCGTTGATGGCGCTAAGCAGCGCATTGTAGTCGCTGACCACGGCGGCAAATGTGCTTTCAACGGCGGAGTTGTCGTTGGCGATGACCACCTGAACCTGCTCCAGTGATCCGTCCGACTCCTTGGCGCTTGGGGCCAGCAGTTGAAAGGTCACGCCGTTGATGAGATTTGTCACCGTATTCGACGAGCTGGTCGTGTTGATGCCGTCGATCGTCAGCACCGCATCCTTGCCCGCTACCGGAGACGTATACGCCAGCGTGGACGTGCTGGTGTCGGCAATACTCGAGACCACGGTCAAGGTTCCAGTAGTGGTCGCGGTGCCCGACACCAGTTGCAGGCTCGACGACCCGTCGGTGTTGGTTACCACCGAGGCGCTCACGCCGATGTTGGCGTTGGTAATTGCGGTGACGATGCCGGCCAGCGTGTTGACGCCGCTGCCCGTATAGATGGTGTTGGCCGCTGCTCCAGAGCTTGGCGCGGCGCCGAGCACGACGGTTTCCGTTGTGCCGCTGCCCACCTGGATCGTCATCGAGCCCGAGAGCGTGTCGCTGGCGTTGGTGATCGATTTCAGCGTGCCGGTTGAGTTGCCGGTGCTTGTCGATGCGGTGTATCCCAGGACCGTGCTGATTGAATTCGCGCTGACGGTGATGTCTCCATCCGCTCCCGAAGTTCCCGAAACCAGGCTCAGCCGCGCTCCGGAAGAGTCGGTCATAACGCTTGCGGTGATGCCCACACCGGAGGAGTTGATAGCCGAGGCCAACCCGGTGAGCGTGTTGTCGGAGGAGGTCAGTGTGATGGTCTGCGCCGTACCGCTGCCCACCTGGAGCGTAATTGCGCCCGTCAAAGGAGTCGTGGCGCTGGTGACTGGAGCCAGGTATCCGCTCGATGTTTGGGCCAGACTGGTCACAGAAATCGTATGCGTTCCCGCAACCGCCGTCGAGTCGGCCGCGGTCAGCGACAGAACTCCGGTGTCGGAACTGGAGCCGTCCTTCTGCGCCATGATGCCGTTTAATTCCGTCAGCGTGCTCATGTCATTGGAAAATGTCGAGAACAGCGTCCCCAAACTTGAAATCACCGTGTCCTGGCTTTGCAGTGACTTCAATTGAGTCTTCCACGGCGTCTCTACATTTTGCAGATTGCTTACGATCGTGGCCACCGTTGAACTTACGTTGAAACCGTCTCCGCTGGTTGGCGATCCGAAGCTCAAACCGACTATTCCCATCGCAACCTCCATCCAGACTTCATGCAGCCGTAGAACCAACCGGACTAAGAGGGAATTGGAAAATACTCATTGCTTTGGGAGTCCCTAACTTCAACTCGCCCAAAGCCTTCCTCAAGCTTCGCCGTCTTCCTCGCACGCCAATGACTGAGCCGACACCGGGTTCATCGGCATTGAGCGGCTGCTGCTTTAGCCGGGCCTTGTGGAATCCGTTTCCATTTTGTCCGGCGAGCACTGGCTAACAAAGAGGGGCGTCCTTGCGGACGCCCCTCCCGATTCGGTGCACTGCCCTTGTCTTCTTTACCCCGGCGACGATCCGTTGCCGCCGGGGCCTTTTTCTTACTGCAGCAGCTTGGTCACTTCCTGCTGCATGCTGTTGGCCTGCGCCAGGGCGGAGATGCCGGTCTGGCTCAGAATTTCGTACTTGGACATGTCGGAGGTTGCCGACGCATAGTCGGTCGCCTGGACCGCGTTTTGCGCGGAAACCACGTTTTCCGCCTGCGTGCTGAGCACGGAACTGACTGCGTTCAGCGTGTTGATTTGCGCGCCGATGTAGCCGTCCTGTGCCGCCACCGAGGTGATTGCCTTGTTGAGGGCGTTAAGAGCGGTCTGCGCATCCGCCGAGTTGGTCAGATCGGTGCCGCTCAGGGACACACCGGCCGCATCCGAGTAGCTGATGGTGGCCGTTCCGCCTGTGGTCGAGGTTCCGCCGGTGTCAACGGCGTCTTGCGCGGTCTGCGCGTTGCCTGTTGCGTTTGCGGCAATCGCAACTATAACTTTAGCGGTCGGCGTAGTGCTACCGCCTGTTCCCACTGAGCCGGTTTGTGTGATTGTCAAAACACCAGAGGTGTAGTCCGCCGTGTATCCGAGCGAATTACCGCCATTGGTGCCAGCAGCATTGATGGTGGCCGCCAAGTTTGCTAGCGTGTCCGTGCCGTTCGCGGCCGAACCAAGAGCGAATTTTTCCACACCAGCAGCAGCAGTGGCATCTGTGATGCTCAATATGCCCGAAGCCGCCGTCGCCCACTGGGCGTCAGAGATGGTCACTATCGCTGTATTATTAGTCGCGTTCGCCGCGCCGTACCCTGCGCCGACGGTACCAGCGGTCTGTGTCGCCCCTAGAGTAGCATTGCCGATATTCGAGTCTTTGATGCCCGAAGTGGACACGCCGGCGCTGTATGCGCTGGTTGCGGTATAGCTCGTCGTCTCATTGCCCGCGGTGGTGGTTGTGAGGGTATTGTCGGTCAAATTGGAGGTGACCTTCAATGCCGCGGTAGAACTATTCGACGTCGCCAGTTTCAAGGCGCCAGTGGCCGAATCAACCGTTGCGGTAACGCCCAATCCGGCGTTGGCGGTGATATAAGAGGCAAGCTGCTTCATGGTAACCGCGCCCGAAGACTCACTGTTGGCCGAGGCCACCTGGGCCGCTGTCACGGTCGAGGCCGCATTGTTGCCGACCTGAAGCGTGATGGAGCCGCTCATGATATCTCCGCCGGCCTTGACTGCGCTGGCAGCAGCACCAGTGTAGCCACCTGTCATTGCTGTAAGAGCGGTGACAGTATTGCCGTCCGCCGCCACCACACCGCTGTAGCTGCTCTGGCTGGGATTGGCGCCGGAGCCCACCGAGCCTGTGATCATGATGCCCGTGTCGGTCGCGGCGGTGCCCGAAGTGGTATCCCCGGCCACGGCTGCCGTGGTAAAGCTGGCCGTCACGCCCAGCCCCGAGTTGTTGATGGCGCTGATCAGGCCCTGCGCGGTGTTGGCATAGCCGCTGGTGCCGCCCACGGAAATGGTATTGGGTACATCGGTCCCCGTGCTGGAAAGAGTGGTGACGGTGATCGAGGTGGTGCCGGAAGAGTTGAGTGTGTCATTGATTCCCGCAACCGGCCCACCAGTTAAGGAAGTGGTCGCATTGTTGGTCAGGTCGACAAAGACGTTGTTGCCGGAGGAGCCGTTGCTGTAGGCCATCGCGCCGTTGCTGTCGCCCACGTTCGATGAAGACAGACCGCGAATGTTCAGCGAGTTGATCGATGCACCGGCCGTCGATGAGTCGCCGGTGTAGATGTTCGTGGTGGATCCGAAGACCGTTGTATCGTTGTAGGTGGTCGTGGTGCCGATATTGTTGATTTCTGACAGGATCGACTGGTACTCCTGGTTAGCCGCGGTGTCCTGAGAGCTGTTGAGGGTGCCGTTCGAGGCTTCGGTAGCCAGCGTAACGGCCCGGTTAAGCAGGCTTGTCACTTGCGAGAGAGCGCCGTCGGCCACCTTCAACAGGCCCACACCTTCAGCTGCGTTGGTCTGCGACTGGCTGAGTGCCGTGGAGTTGGCTTGCAGGCCGTTAACCAGCGAAAGGCCGGCCGCATCGTCCGCGCCAGAGTTGATCTTCGAACCCGAAGACAACTCATTGAGGACCTTCGACAGGCTGTTGCTGGTGTTGTTCAGGTTGTTTTCAGCATAAACGGCATTGATGTTATTCAAGACACCCAGGGACATGGGGTTCTCCTTGTTGGATGCGTGGATTTACGGCCCTTTCCCGAAAGTGTCCCCATTTTTTGTTTAACCCTGGGTGGCTGCTTGCGGTGCGGGAGTCGTCGCATCTTGCCCCTTTTTCGGCCCCGCCCCAAGGGACTTTATCGAGCCTGTGATTGTGTCTGGTCCGCGGACACTTCTACATTTTTCGTTCTAATTTTTTAACTTTCCTCTCCCGCTGCCGATAACTCGAGCGAAGGAGTTTCACGCCATGATCGAACTGACGCGGCTTAACGGCAATGTCATGATGCTGAACAG
This sequence comes from uncultured Occallatibacter sp., assembly GCA_964419175.1. GTDB lineage: Bacteria > Acidobacteriota > Terriglobia > Terriglobales > Acidobacteriaceae > Telmatobacter. The sequence goes on from CAYQOQ010000020.1 coordinate 28,664, forward strand.
CGATCTGATCAAGACTGCCGAGTCCTCTCCCGACACCATGCTGACGCTCATCAACGGCGAAAAGATCATCGTGCGTGAAACCCGCGAAGAGGTCACCGAACGCGTGCTCGCCTACCGCGCTCGCTTGCTGTCGCTTGTGGCGCGACGGCTACCCTCCTACGACAGCCTGCAACGCGCGGTCTCCATCGCCAGCCTCGATGTGGCTGAGCAGCCCGCCGCCCCGCAGCCAAAGCTGCGCGGGCCCTTGACCGGCCAGTAAGAAATGCAGTTTCCGCACAGGGCCTCTGGAGGAGCTGTTCATGGATAAATCAAGTATTGGTGGAGTTCTTCTGGCGGTCGTCGGAATTCTGGCCGGATTGACGATGGAGGGCGGCAACATTGGCCAGATCCTGCAGCCTACCGCCGCGCTGATTGTCGTCGGCGGCACGCTCGGCGCGGTTCTGCTCCAGTTTCCGCTCACCACGGTTGTTGCGGCGTTCCGCAACCTGACACATGTCTTTGCCGCACCGAAGAAGCAGAACGACGAACTCATTAACCTTTTGCTTTCCTTTGCCAACAAAGCGCGACGCAACGGCGTCGTCTCCCTCGACGCAGACCTGAAGACCATACACGATCCGTTCCTGAGGCGCGCGCTGATGCTGGCTGTCGATGGCACCGACCCGAGCGAACTGCGCAAGATCATGCGTGTCAGTCTGGACTCGACCATGGAGAGGGAAGAGCAGTTGCCGATGGTCTTTGAGTCGGCCGGCGGATTTTCGCCCACCATCGGCATCCTCGGCGCCGTGCTGGGACTGATTCAAGTGATGCAGCATCTTGACAATATGCAGGAGGTGGGCCGGGGCATCGCTGTTGCTTTTGTCGCGACCATCTACGGCGTCGGCCTCGCCAATCTGTTCTTCCTGCCCTTTGCCGGCAAGATGCGCATCCGCATCCGAGACGGCCAGCAGTATCGCGAGATGATGCTTGAGGGCGTTATCTCCATTATCGAGGGGATGAATCCACGCATGCTGGCGGTGAAGCTCGGCGGTTTCATGCATGACGACGCCACTGAGAAGCCAGCCAGGAAGGAGTTTGCGGCATGATCCGGCCCCGCGATCGGAGACGCCCCAGCCATGATCGCTGGCTGATCTCCTATGCGGATTTCATTACGCTGCTGTTCGCTGTTTTTGTTGTTCTCTACGCCGCGTCGCAGGCCGACAAGAAGCAGACTGAAGTGTCCGAGTCGATTGACGCCGCGTTCAGCGCCCTCGGCATCTTTCCCGATGCTTTGCGCGATCTCAAAAAAGGCGCTACCGCATCCAGTGGCGCGGATAAGGCGGACATCCCCATGAATATCGTCATGGGCGAGGAAGTGCTGGCTCCGGCCAAGGTCAAAGACGATCTCAATCACATGCAGCGCGAAATGCAGCAGACCCTCTCCAACCAGGTCGCCACGCACACCGTCTCCATCAAGATGGGCCGCGACGGGCTCGTGATCAGTTTGCGCGAGGCCGGTTTTTTTGCCTCCGGCTCCGCCACTCCCAAGCCACAAACACTCGCCACGCTGCGCCGGATTGCCGCTTCGCTCAGCCATTCGCCGTACGACCTGCGCATCGAGGGGCACACGGACAACATTCCCATTCACACCGCGGAGTTCGCCTCCAACTGGGAACTATCTACCGCGCGCGCCACCAGCATCGCGCGGCTTCTGCTTGCTTTGAAGGCCATACCCGCCGATCGCCTCTCGGCCGCCGGATACGCCGAGTTCCATCCCGTGGCCAGCAACGACACTGCAGAAGGCCGCTCGCAAAACCGCCGCGTCGATCTCGTGGTAATGCCCCGTAGCAAAGCCGATCTCTCCGGGCCGAAAGCCACCGAACCCGCCGGCGTCTGGCACAAAATCACCGACGAATAAGCGATTCCGCGATTTACCTCTGATTAGTGCCAAAAGCCTTCACAACTGCCCGTTTCCTCAGTGTGCGGATCTGCGCGCTGCATCTAAAGAGCCATGTGCTGCGTCTAAAATCTAAGCAGCGACTTGATTTGCGCGATATCCCCCGGCAAGACTTGATCGCGCGGTTGCAACAGGGAGACGACACGATGGCACTGATGAAGACATCCAATCCGGCACTGGGCGCGAACACGTTCAGCAACATTTCCGATGCGCAGTATGGCGGCAGCCTTATCGATGCAGCCGACCGGATGACGATCAACGGCACCGTGAACAAAACCGGCATCCTGCTTGTCTGCGCCATCGCCACCGCGGCCTGGACGTGGCATCTGTTTCTTCCCGAGCACGATATGACGGCAGTAGCGCCGCTGATGATGCTCGGTTTGATCGGCGGGTTTATCTGCGCCATGGTCACCGTCTTCAAGAAGCAGTGGTCTGCCGTGACGGCGCCGATCTACGCGCTGCTCGAAGGCCTTGTGCTGGGCGGATTGTCGGCGACGCTTGAGCTGCACTATCCGGGCATTGCCATCCAGGCAGTTGGCCTAACCTTTGGCACGCTCTTCGTTCTGCTGATTGCCTATCGCTCGGGAATGATCAAGGTAACGCAGAAGTTCCGCCTTGGCATTGTCGCTGCCACCGGCGGCATCATGGTCTTCTATCTTCTTGAAATGGTGCTGGGCTTCTTCGGCTTTCAGTTCTCGACCATCAACGGCTCCGGACCCATCGGGATCGGATTCAGCCTGATCATTGTCGGCATCGCCGCGCTCAATCTCGTACTCGATTTCGACTTCATCGAGCAGGGTGTGCAGTACGGCGCTCCCAAATACATGGAGTGGTACGGCGCTTTTGGAATCATGGTCACGCTGGTCTGGCTCTATCTCGAGATTCTGAGGCTGCTCTCGAAGATGCGGAGCAGAAACTAGCCGCGCCCCGCAAAGTGCGCTTCGATCTCCTCGAGCGTTTTGCCCTTGGTTTCCGGCAGGAAGAATGCCGTCACCAGGATGTATACAACCGTGAAGCTCGCGAACAGGAAGAACATCGACGAGTAGCCGTGCTTGCTCACAAAGGGCAGAAAGACAGCGGCCAAGGTGGTAGAAACTAGTTGATTGAGCACCAGGGCAACGCTCATTCCGTTGGAGCGGATGCGTGTCGGCATCAGTTCGCTTAGCGCCAGCCACACGCAAACACCCGGTCCCAGTGCGTAGAACGCCATGAACATATAGAGGCCCAGCGCCACCAGCCAGCCGTGGCTTGTCTCGGGCACGCGTCCGATCAGAGCCTTCTCAATCTTCAACGGCGCGGTCTGCGCGGCTGCGAGATTAGCGAACGGATTCTTGAAAAATGCTTCAATCTTGTTGGAAGGAACACAGGTATCGCGCGTGATTTCAATCGGCAGCGCTGCAGGATCGTCGGAGCGCACAAAGCTGGTGGCCGCGGTGAAGTCGCCGTAGGAATAAATGATGGCCAGCGAGGCGCGGTTGCTTTGGATTTCGCTGCCCGTGTAGCCCGCGGCGGAGAGCAGCTTGCCTGCTTCCGCTTGGTCAAAGTGCATGGTGAGCTGCTGGTCGGTTCCGACCATTTGCTGAACAATCGGGCGTGTATCGACGTTGGCTTTTTCCGTGCGCAGGAACAGGGTGCCGACGCCGATCAGCGAGACGATGATGCCGCTGGTGCCGAGGATGAACAGGAACCTGCGCCCCTTGCGATCCACCAGCATCATCCCCACCGTGGTCATCAGAAAATTCATAGCCGTGAACACGACGTAGCCCCAGTGCGCATGAAGGTCGGAGAGGCCGCTCTGCAACAAGATGCTGGTGTTGTAGCTGATGATCGAGTTGACCCCTGTCGCCGTGTTGCAGGTCAGAATCACGCAGGCCAGCAGGAAGGGAATGACATACTTCCGTTGCAGCAGGGAATCCTTGATTTTCTCGCCGAGCAGTGCCTTGGCGGCGTGCGTAACCGAAGCCATTTCCTCGATTTCAATCGCGGCCTGCTCCGGGCTCCGGGAGCGGAGAAGGGCAGCATGGGCGCGCAGCGCTTTTCCGCGCTGGAACAGCCAGCGCGGCGACTCGGTCACGAACAGGCTGCCCAGCACAAACAGCGCGCCGGGGGGCATCGAAACCCAGAAGATGCGCCTCCACGTCTGATCCTTGAAGTTGAACAACCCCGCGGCATCGGAGGCCTTTGCCACGGCCTCCACGCGATAGCTGTAGTACATACCCACGAATGCGGCGGCAACAATGCCCAGCGTCAGCATCCACTGGAAGATGGCGGTTCCCCTGCCGCGGTTCGATGCGGACAGGCATTCAGCCAGGTAGAGCGGAACCACCACACCGACCAGCCCGGCGCTGATGCCCTGCAACAGCCGGCCCAAAAAGAGCGGCCCGTATCCGTGCGCGAGAGCAATGACGGGAATGCTGAGGAAGAACGTCAGCCCGCTCACGATCATCAACGGCTTGCGGCCCATCCAGTCGGCCAGCACCCCGGCAAACAAGGTGGAGAAGACGCTGCCCAGCAGCACCGCCGCCACAATCACCGAAAGCTCAGCCGCCGTCAGCTTCGAAGTCGCCTCCAGGTACGGCAGCGCCCCGCCGATAATGCCCACATCGATGCCGTAGAGCAAGCCGCCCAGTCCCGCAACCAACAGAAGAAAAGCGTTATAGCGGCGTATCGAGACGGAGTCGGCGGTTGTGGCTGCACCGTTTACGGTCATCGTGGAAAATCCCTTTCGCTGGCATGGTCTGGGCCAGGAGTTCCCGGTCATGGAACATAATCCGTTTTCTGAAAAGGTAACAGGGCGTGTATCTAGTCTACAATGATCGCATTGAATTCAAATGCTCATTTCTTTGAGCCGAAGGCGGTCGGGATGTCGAATCGAAGCCAATTTCCTTGGTCTTGTTTCTTGCGCGGCGCTCTCTGCGGAACTCTGCTGTTTGCATTTTCCACCATGGCCACGGCCCAAATCCAGACCCACCTGCTGCCCGCTCCCCGCGAAGCCCACTTCGATGGCACGACGTCCCTGCCGGCGAGGATTGACGTCAGCATACCCGGCCACGACGCCGACGATGAGTTCGCGGCCCGCGACCTGCTCGAAGCCGTGAAGAACAGCGCCCTCAAGCAGCCCGCAGCCAAACCGGGTGCGGCCGCCGCCTATCGCGTGGTCTTGCTCCGGAGCGATTCGGCTGCCGCCAAGGCGTTGCTGACGAAACAGAACCTCGCCTTCGATTCCGCGATGCAGTCGGAGGGTTACGTGCTCGTGATCGAGCCTCACCAGGCATCGATTGTCGCCGCCTCCGGCGCGGGCGTCTTTTATGGTGTGCAGACCTTCAAGCAGTTGCTGCCGCTGCCGGGCGCCGCGCGCGAACTGCCCACGGGTACGGTGCGCGACTGGCCGGCCATGCGCTATCGCGGCGTGCAGGACGATCTCTCGCGCGGACCGGTTCCCACGCTCGAATTTCAGAAGCATCAGATTCGTGTCTTCGCCGCTTTCAAGGCCAACATCTATTCGCCCTATTTCGAGCACACGCTGCTCTATCCCAACCAGCCGATGGCCGCGCCCCTTGGCGGGGCAATGACTCCTTCCGACGTAAAAGAGCTTGTCGCCTACGCCCGCCAGTATCACATCACGATTTTGCCCGAGCAGGAGGCCTTCGGCCACCTGCATCACGTCCTGAAGTACGAGCTTTACCACGATGCCGCCGAGACGCCCCACGGCCATGTGCTGGCTCCCGGTCAGGCTTCCACTCTGCCGCTCATCAAGGATTGGTTTACGCAGATGGCCGCGGAGTTTCCTTCGCCTTTCCTGCACATCGGCGCCGACGAAACCTGGGACCTGGGCCGCGGCCGCACCCAGGAGCAGGTACAAACAAAGGGATATGGTCCCGTCTATGTTGAATTTCTCAAGCAGATTCACGACGAGCTGGCGCCACTGCACCGGCGTCTGCTGTTCTGGGGAGACATCGGCGGCGCGGACCCGGCCGCTGTTGCGGGCCTGCCCAAGGACATGATCGCTGTGCCCTGGAACTACTGGAGCACAACCGGCTTCGACAAGATGATCGAGCCCTTCGCCAAGGCCGGCATTGAAACCTGGGTGGCGCCCGGCGACGCCAACTGGAACGAAGTCTTCCCGGTGGCGAAAACCGCGCTGTGGAACATACAGGCCTTTGTTCGCGACGGGCAGCGCCTGGGGTCCACCGGCTCCATCAACACCGTGTGGAACGACGATGGCGAGGGCCTCTACAACCAGGACTGGTACGGCGTGCTGTTTGGCCCGGTGGCGGCCTGGCAGGCGGGCGAGAGCCCCATCCCCGACTACCAGCAGGCCTACGGGCCCGTTTTCCACGGCGACTCGACCGGCAAGATCAACGAGGCAGAGAAAGAGTTGATGGCTGCCCAGGAGGCTCTCGGCAACGCGCATGTGCACATGAACAGCGATGAAATTTTCTGGATCGACCCATGGAGCGCCCAGGGGCAGGACGTCTCGGCAAAGCTGCTGCCCGTGGCGCAGGAACTGCGCCTCCATGCCGAGCGCGCCGTCGAGTTGCTGGCCCAGGTCCGCCAGGCGAACCCCGGGTTGAAGGAGCCTGAGGCTCTCACCGCGATGGACCTGGGCGCGCGCCGCCTCGATCTGATCGGCATGAAGTTTGATCTGGCTCAGGAGATCGCCGATTCTTACGAAAAGGCGCTCACACTGCAGCACGACAAGGCGCAAAGATCGACTGTCTCCAATATTCTCAGCGAGATCGGCGGCAACAACGGCCGCTGCCAGGATCTGCGCGATGCCTATTCTGCCTTGAAAGCGGAGTACTCCGAGGTCTGGCTCGGCGAGAACCGGCCCTATTGGCTCAACAACGTCACCGTCCGCTACGACCTTCAGATTCAGAAGTGGGAGCGCCGCGGCGAGATGTTCCAGGAAGCCGAGCGCGACTGGGGGCACGGCAAGGACCTGCCCGCTGCCTCAGCCCTCGGCCTGCCCGCAACAGGCCCGCAAGCCACCGCCGCGCACTAGGTCTTTCACCACTGGTCGCTGTACCAACTGCGGGTGCCCCAGGTCCCGATTCTGGGACCTGGGATCGCATAAACTCAAGGTACGAAATCATACGGTCAGTGGCCGAATGCCGCTCTTGGCGCCCCTAAAACCGGCCGCCCCCAGCATGAGCAAGATGGATACCCCGGATGCAACAAATTTTGTTGCATCCCGCGCCGGCGTTGCACACTAGACTTATGCTCAAATTCGACAACCGGCGCAAGCTCCCCACTCTACTGCTGATCGACGACGACATGGTCAGCCGCGAAGTGGCAGCGACGGTGCTTACCATGAGCGGGTATGCCGTTTACACCGCGGTTTCCGGGGCCGCGGCGCTGAACATGCTGGTGAATGGGGAATGCGCGCCAGACGTAATTCTGATGGATGCGCAGATGCCTGGTCTGAGCGGAATCAAGCTGATTGCGAAGTTGCGCACCCGCACCAAGGCGCGGGTATTCGCCGTCAGTGGAAGCCGTCCGCCAGACGACGTAATTGCCGCCTCCGACGGCTTCCTGCCCAAGCCCTTTGACGCTGAGGCGCTTGAAGAAATCCTCGAAGGCCATCCATTGTCGGACGCGGATGCCAAGTCTTCCGGGCTCGATCCAGATCTGCCCGTCATCAATGCTGAAACCCTGGCCCAGTTCCGCGGAATGATGCCTGAGACCGGGGTGCGCGAAATTTATACCGCGGTTGTTGCCGACCTCACCAAGCGCATGCAGGCGCTGGAAGGCGCCATCGCGAAAGGCGACGACGGCGAGATTCGCCGCATCGGCCACTCCATCAAAGGCGGCTGCGGCATGGCCGGAGCGTTGCAGGCCGCTCACCTGGGAGCCTTGTTCGAGGAGCTTCCGGCCGGCACTGAGAGTAACCACCTGGATAACAGCATGGCTTTGCTCAGTGATTTGCGCGCCGCCGCCCGCAACCTGGAGCGTATGCTGGAGGCAGAATTACCGGCCTGATTCTAAGCCATATTTTGGGAGGCAAGTAGCTTAAATGGAACGTCCGATCCGAATCGTTCTCGCAGACGACCACCCCGTAGTTCGCATCGGGGTACGCAACATGCTTGTCGTGAAGGACGGGTTTGAAGTGGTCGGCGAAGCCACAGACGGCGACGAGGCCGTCACCCAGACGCTTGAATTGCAGCCCGACATTTTGTTGCTCGACGTGCAGATGCCGCGCCTGCCTGGTCTTGAGGCCATGCGCGCCATCATGAATGGCTCGGCCACGGTCAAGATCCTTCTGCTCACCTCCACCATCACCACTCAGCAAATCATCGAGGCGCTGCAGATCGGCGCGCGCGGCATCGTGCTCAAAGATGCGCTGGCCAACCATCTGCAAACCGCTATCCGCACCGTCTCCAACGGCGACTACTGGATTGGCGGCAAGCGCGTGGTCAACCTGGTCTCGGCACTCCACGACCTGATGCAACAGGCCGCCGTGCCCCAGCACAAAACCTACGGCCTCACCCCGCGTGAGCTTGAAGTGGTGGGCTGTATCGTGGAAGGCTGCAGCAACCGCGACATTGCCAAGCAGTTCAACCTGAGTGAAGAGACCGTCAAGCGCCATCTGTCGAACATCTTCGACAAGACCGGCGTCTCCACGCGCCTGGAACTCGCGTTATTTGCCATCGCCCATACACTGGTAACGCCGCACTAGACGGCATGCCGCATCTTTCGCGTTTAACTTGCGAGGCACAAAATTAGATAGATAGAAGGTGGATTTTCCTTGCCGGTGAAGCAGGGAAAATCCACCTTGTTTGTCTTTGGTCAGCTCTGGAAAATCTCTGTACAAGTCGATGTTTTGAAAGGGCACAGCTTCAGCCGTGCCGATAGAGAGCCAAGTTGGATATGGGCTTTACAGGCTGCGGAAAAACTCCTCCCGGCGGTAGGCCGGGGATTTATCCCCGGTATAAATGCAATGGAATGAATGGGGCTTTAGCCCCTGAGGGAATGATCGGCGTGCAATGAACATAATCTGAGATTCCCCGGTTTTCAATCGTTTCCACCGATGATCCTTGCTTTGCATGCCAGAGCCGCAAACTGCCGAACCACTGCCAGTAGCACGAATCTTTACATCGTGCTATTCTTGATCTTCCCCTTGAATCACCAATCCGGAGGGCCGGTCCGGAAAGTCTTGTGGCTGCGGGAGTGCGCATGGGCGTTCTAAGCAGGATAGGGATCGCGCTCGATTCCGATCTTCTCAAACGGTTCGATCACTACATCGGGCGGCAGGGCTACACCAACCGCTCTGAAGCTTTTCGCGATCTCATTCGCGACCGGCTGGTCAGCGAACAGACCGCCGCGCCCGACGCGACCGTGGTGGGTACCGTCACGCTCATCTACGACCACCACGCCCACGGCGTTACGGAAAAGCTTACTGAGGTTCAGCATGAGAACCACGATCTTGTGGTCTCCACCAGCCATGCCCATCTCGACCACGAATCCTGCCTCGAGGTACTTATCGTCCACGGCAAATCCGCGCGCATCGAGCAGTTTGCCGATCGGCTCATCGGGCTCAAGGGCGTGCAGCACGGCCGCCTGGTCATGACCGTTCCCGTACACCCCATCGAACACACTCACGAACACGGGCACAAACACAGCCACAAGCACTGAAAGGCGAAGAGGTGGCAGGAAGGTGAAGAAGCATGGCTGCCGGTAGCACGAAATCAAAAATCGTATTACTCGCGTCAGCCATTCTGGCCTGGACCGTCGCAATCGCTGCGCAAACCGGCTCCGGGCGCATTGTCAGCGGCGTTGTGGTGGACCAACAATCCGCAGCAATCGTCGGCGCTATGGTCACCGCACACTGGGCAAACGGCAGCCGCTCGGTCGTTACAAATGGCCAGGGCACATTCACCATGCGCACACCTGCTCTGCCGGTCACTATTAGCGTCACAGGCAAGTATGTTGGCGTCTTCCACATTTCGCTGGCCGCCAATGCCCCGTCTGAAGATCTCCAACTGCAGGTTCACTATGAGATTCCCAAGGCGCAGGAGACGCTGGTAATCACAGCCACCGCCGCCGATCCCGCTATCGACCGCCGCAACGACACCGTCTACAAGAACACGCTGTTTCTGCGTGACGATCAGCTCTTCGAAACGCTCGACAGTGGCATCAACGCCGGCCAGCACGAGGGTGGTGGCAAGTCGCTCGAGTTCCGCCGCTTCGGATTCAACCTCGACCATGGTGGACAGAACGGCGGCCTCAAAGTCCTGGTGGACGACATTCCACAAAACCAGGCCACGCAGGGCCACGGGCAGGGCTATCTGGGTTCACTCAAGGCGCTGAGCCCTGAACTGGTGAACGGCGTGGATCTGATCAACGGCCCCTTCAGCGCCGAGTATGGCGACTTCTCGGCGCTGGGCGTGATTCACATCCGGCTGAACGAACGCCTCGACGACACTTGGACGCTGCGTGCACAGGGCGGATCGTTCGGCGGGTATCGCACTTTTGCCGCATGGAGCCCGCACCTCAAAACCGCTGACAGCTTTCTCGCTTGGGAACATGCCTATACCGACGGCCCGTTCAAGCTCCCACTGCACTATGTTCGCGATAACTTCACCGCAAACTACACCTGCAAAATCGACAGCCGGCAATCGCTCGGCTTCAAGTTCAATGGCGGACGCAACGACTTCGATTCCTCCGGGCAAATTCCGTTGGACCTGGTTTACTCTGGCGCGCTCGACCGCTTCGGTTACATGGACCCGAGCGATGGAGGCAATGTGCGCAACGGCACCGCAGGCGCATACTACAAGAAAAATCTGGGCGCAAACGATACGTTGCGCGTGGATGGCTATGTTGCCCGTTCGCTCTTCGATCTCTTCTCTAATTTCACCTTCTACCTGAACGACCCGGTGAACGGCGACGGCATTCAGCAGCACGACTCACGCTTGCAGGAGGGCGCCAGTGCGCAGTACATCCATGCGGTCCAAGTGTCGGGCTTTCCCGCTCTCTTCACAGCCGGGGCCAATCTCGCCGACAGTTGGATCAACGTGGATCTGTTTCACGCCAAGGACCGCCAGATCATCGCGCCGGTGCCGGGGAACCCCTCGACCGAGTCAAATGTGCACATCACGAATCCGGCCGTCTACGCGCAGCAAGGCGTGGACTTTCCGCATCTCCATGTCGACGCCGGCTTGCGCTTCGACGAATTTCGATTCAGTGTGACCGACAGCCTGTCGCCTGCCAACAGCGGCTTGAATCACGCCGGCTCAGTCGAGCCCAAGGTGAACATCGTCTATACGCCCACCGGTCGTTTCCCGATGGCGATTCACTTCAACTTCGGCCGCGCGGTCACCAGTCAGGACGCGCGCGGAATGGCGATCGATCCAACGGCTCCCAGAGTGGCCGCCACAAATTTCTACATGATTGGCATCTCGCACGGATTAAAGCGACTCTCGGTCAGCACCGACCTGTTCCTGATCGACCGCCAGCATGAGGACGTCTACGATCCCGACAACGGCACCATGCAATATCACGGGCCGAGCCGCTCCTACGGATGGGAGGCGAAGACCTCCGTGCAACTGCAGCGGCACGTCAGTTGGAACGCCGGCCTCACACAGGTGTCGAATGCGTTTTTCCTTGGGACCGCGCCGCGGGCGTATGTCGACAGCGCGCCGCACTCGGTCGGCAACTCTGGCCTGACACTGAACGGCTGGCGCGGACTGTATAGTTCCTTGCGCTATCGACACATCAGCCGCTATTTGGTTGTGAATCCCGACGACACGTCAGTCGCACCCGCCCCGCCTTATGCCAGTTCGGCGCAAACCCATGCCAGTGGATTGGACGTACTCGATTTTGCCGCGACAAAAAAGCTGCACGGCGGTCTGGAATGGAATTTCTCGCTCGATAATCTGAATAACAAGCGCTACTATGAAACGCAAAATTTCTTCAACTCGCGCGTAACGCCGACGGCGCCGGTTGAGGCGCGTATCCACGGCACCCCCGGCTATCCAGCAGGCTTTACAACCGGGCTTACGTGGCGTTTTGAATGATCGATTGAGTTACAACTTCCGTAACTCACAATGCGAACAAAAGGAACCCGATGCGATCTTTTCTGTGGGCACTACTCAACGACGGACCCGGTAGCACCAAAGCCAAAGTTACAGCCTTGTACGCTTTTTTGCTGGCGTTCAATCTGCTGGCGTGGTGGTGGGCTTTCGCTGCTTTTCAGCATTTTCCTGTTATGTTGGGCACTGCGTTTCTTGCCTACAGTTTTGGCCTTCGCCATGCGGTGGACGCGGATCATATCGCCGCCATCGATAACGTGACGCGAAAGCTGATGCAGCAAGGCAAGCGCCCTGTCGCCGTTGGGCTCATGTTTTCGCTCGGGCATTCCACCATCGTGATCGTGGGATCGATCGCCATTGCCGCCACGGTGCTCGCTCTCCAGCATCGCATCGATTCTGTCAGAGAGGTTGGCGGAGTGATCGGTACCCTTGTATCGTCACTGTTCCTGTTCGCAATTGCGATCGTCAATATTCTCGTCTTGCAGTCGGTCCTTCGCAGCTTCAGGCGAGTGCAGCGCGGAGAACCCTATGTTGAAGAAGACTTCGACATGCTGCTTGGCAATCGCGGCTTTCTTTCCCGCCTCTTCCGACCCGTGTTCAATCTCATCCGGTCCAGTTGGCATATGTATCCGCTCGGCCTGCTGTTTGGTCTTGGCTTCGATACGGCCACGGAGATCGGGCTGCTGGGCATATCGGCTGCTGAAGCTTCCAAGGGGCTGTCGCTATGGTCGGTGCTTGTCTTTCCAGTTCTCTTCGCCGCGGGCATGTCGCTCGTCGATTCCACAGACAATGTCCTGATGCTGGGAGCCTACGGCTGGGCCTTTGTGAAACCGATTCGCAAGCTCTATTACAACGTCACGATTACCGCCGTCTCCATTGTGGTGGCTTTGGCCGTGGGCGGCATTGAGTCGCTAGGGTTGCTCGCGAAACATCTCCACCTGACGGGCGGAGTTTGGGATTTGGTTGCAAAGCTCAATGAGAACTTTGGCCTGCTTGGTTACGGCATCGTCGCGCTGTTTGCTGTGAGCTGGATCTTGTCGATCGCAATCTACAAATGGCGCCGGTTCGACGATCTCGAACTGAAAACGGAAAATGCTGCTTAGCCTTCGAGCTTTTTCGAGGGAGCGGCGGTGCCGGCTATTTTCCTCAGCGCCGGAAGCGTCCCGCGCGGAAAGGCCGACGTCTGCCGCACAACCAAATGTGTGGGAATCGGCCATTCTTTCTGCCCGGCCCTCGGGTGGTCCGGCTCAATGCCGGCACGCAACGCTTGCACTGCCGCGGCCGCCAGATGCTTGCACGACATCTGCACCGTGGTCAGCGGCGGCAGCATGAACTGCGCCAAATGAATATCGTCAAATCCAACCACGGAAATATCGTCGGGCACTTTGTGCGTGGTCCGGTAAAGCCCATGCAGAACGCCAATGGCGGTCATGTCGTTGGAGCAGACGATCGCAGTCGGAAGTTGTGCGTGGGCCACAAGGCGTTCGATGGCCGCTATGCCGCCCTCCATCGTGTGATCGCCTTCGACGATGTGTCCCGCGGGCGCTTTCAATCCAAGCTCTGCCATGGAAGTGAGAAATGCATCGCGCCGCAATACCGCTGAACGCAGGCGCAGCGGGCCGCTGATGAAGGCAATCGTGCGATGGCCAAGCGCGGCCAAGTGCTGCACCGCTTCGCGAATCCCTTCGCCATAATTCACTTTTAGAACGCGGATGTTCGGCAGTTTCGGCCCTGCATCCACAAACACCAGAGGAAACTCGCTTTCGACGAGTTTTTTTATCAGGTCTTCCTCGATACCGAAGGTCATCACCGCCACGCCATCCACATTGCGCTGCAGCATGCGGCGAATCAGCAACTCGGTGCGCACCGGATCGTAGTTGGTGGAACCGATCATCACCTCGTAGCCCTGCGCCACGGCCAGGTTTTCAAACTCCTGTACCAGCTCAGGAAAAAATGGATTGGTGATCTCCGAGACGATCAGCCCCAACATGCGGCTGCGGCCCGAGACCAGCGCGCGCGCCTGAGGATTGGGCACATAGCCAACTTCTTCGACGGCCTTCCACACCCGCTTGGCTAGTTCGGGATCGACGCTGGTGATGCCGTTGACCGCGCGGGATACGGTTGCGATGGAGACTGCGGCGCGCTTGGCCACATCGCGGATGCTGACGGATGGGCGCCGCAGGTTAGAGGCTTTTTGGGATTTCTTCCTGGGAGGGTTCATGAACAAGACAATTGTACGCTTTTCTGCGTGTTTCTCAACTTGAGTAACACAATAGATCAATGCGCAACAGCCTTGGGTAGGGCTATTTGCGCAGAGGTTCCTGGTCTAAGAGAGCGGCGCAAACCAGCGCGGACATCGAAATCTGGAAAGCGTTTCCCAGCATCGGTTGGGCTGTGAGTACGTCAGCAGCCCAACCGATTGTTTTATGCGCGGCCTACTTCACGCTGGGAGCCAAAATGCCAATGATGTGCAGCCACGTCTCCACTTCCTGCGGCCATCCGGTTACCGGCAGCGCTGTGCGGCGCAACCCGTAGCCGTGCCCGCCCTGCGCGTACACGTGCAGCTCGGCCGGCACCTTGGCGTTCTTCAACTGCATGAAGTACACCACCGCATTCTCCACGTGCACCGGGTCGTCTTCGGCCTGCACAATGAAAGTGGGCGGCGTGTTTGCCGTGGGATGAATGTCTGTGTTGGGCGCAAAGTTCTGCTCAGGATTTGCCAGATATCCCGGATACACAACAACGGAAAAGTCGGGCCTGCAACTCAGTTTGTCCGCCTCGTCGATGGGATCGTAGAGCCGCTTCTCATAAAGATTACTGATGGCCGCCGACAAATGTCCGCCTGCCGAGAAGCCCAGTACGCCAATGCGCTTTGGATCGATGCCCCACTCGGCCGCATGTTGCCGCACCAGCCCAATCGTGCGCTGCGCGTCCTGCAGCGCCGCCGCGGACTTCGGATAAGGTCCTGTGTCGGGCACGCGATATTTCAGCAGTACGCAGGTAATGCCGGCAGAGTTCAGCCAGTCGCACACCTCTGTGCCTTCCAGATCGATAGCCAGAATCCTGTAGCCGCCGCCTGGGAAGACCACCACTGCGGGGCTGGGGCCATCGCTCACGCTCTTGGCTTTGTAGAGGGTAATTGTTGGCGCAACAACATTGCCCACCCGATACACAAGCTGGCCGGCCACCACATTGTCCTTGGCCGTGGTCATGTTCGCCTCAGACGGAAGATCGGTGGGTGCGCCCGGCGCCGCACCAGGCCACACCGGCAGCGTCACATGTTCCGGCGACGGCGGCCATCCCGAGGGCTGCGCCATCAGGCTTGAGGACAACGCCGTCACGGCGGCGAGAAGAATTTCATTCCTGCTCATGCTTGGATCCTCCCAGCAAAAAACGTCGCAGCGATCATCGCAGCCGCGGCCGCAGCTCTGCAAATCGAAGCACGGCCGCAGGACTCAATACCGCCTATGTCCACACTCCTTGAAACCATCCAGCAGATTCGTCCGCCGCACCACAGAAGCATGTTTTCAAAAAGCAAAGACCGCCCAGATGGGCGGCCCTTGCTGTGCTGCGTGTTCGCGCTCGTTATGCCTGGGCAACCGGCGCGCTGGCCTGCGGAGCAGCGGCAGGCTTGGGCTTGGGAGCTTCCTGCTTCTTCGAGGGCGCCAGGATCGCGTGCAGAATTGTACCTTCCATGCGCGGCATGAATTCCACAACTCCCGTCTCGCCGATGTCCTGAATCAGACGGTTGATGATCGCGTAACCCAGATCGCGGTGAGCCATCTGCCTCCCGCGGAAGCGCAGGCTGGCCTTGACTTTGTCGCCACCGGCAAGGAACTTCACAGCCTGATTCTTCTTGGTCTGGTAGTCGTGTTCATCCACGGTTACGGAGAACTTGACCTCCTTCACCACGATGATCTTCTGCTTTTTCTTGGCGGCGCGTTCGCTCTTTTCCTTCTCGTAGA
>CAYQOQ010000021.1:0-44069 GCA_964419175.1 uncultured Occallatibacter sp.
GATCGGTTGAAACAAAGGCAGCAAGTTAGCCTCCGCTACGCGGAGATGGCAAGTTGGCGAGTTGGCGGGTGAAATGCGACGGTGAGTTTTCATTGCTTCGCGGGTCGGCAACGCCGGTGGGAGACTGAAAAGCGCTTGGGGCCCCTTTCGCTCAGGATGACAACCGTAATTATGTTATGAAGTTCGGAGACAGGACACTAGCGTGAACTGGGGTAGGTTCGGTAGGCGATGATTTTGGCGTCGATGGGGGTGCCATTGAGATTGGACGTCCTCAGCACGACTTCGAAATAGGGGAGCGTGGTGAGGTGCAGCATCTTCTGGAAGTGGGATAGCTGGTCTTCCGATGTGAGGAAGTCTCCTCCGCCTTCGGTGGCAGCGGAATCGGTGCCGGCAATGAGGAGCACTTTGCCGGATTGCTGAGGGTTGGGCAGGTAGGCGACCACGCAGAAACCGCCAGTCGAGGGCGAAGGATCAGCGGAATAAGTCTTCTGCTCGCCAGGCGCGGGCGTCCTGTTTTCTATGTAATCGAGCGACCGGCTGGGATCGTACTCAGAGGAGAAGTTCATATTTCCAGCAAACAGATCGTCCCATGGGTTCGACTTCCTGGCGCCAATCAAGATGATGTTGTCCTCTTTGACCAAGGCAGGCGAGTAGTCCCGCGCTGAATACAAATGGAAGCTTTTGCCGCCCGGATTGAGCGCGAGGATATGCTGGGCAGCGCGAAAGTCGCCCAGGCTGCCGTTATTTCTTTGCATGATCATGGCGAGGTCGACGCGCCGGTCCGGGCTGAGATTTGCAATCTGAATCTTGCTTACGTAATCACGTCTCAGGTAGTCGCTGAGTGGAATTGATCTTTTTGTGATGTCTTCGATGAGGGCAAAAGAGGTATCGGCAAGAATAATGTCGGTATTGGGCCGACCGCCCAGAATCCCCGACCATAATGAAGCGACCGTGGGAGTGCTTTGCCACGGGGCAGCATTGAGCGACCGATAGATGGCACGATTCTGAGTCCACAAAACCCAGCAGCCCGCAGCAAGAACCACAATAAGAAGCCCTGCAAGGACCAATAGGCGGCGCTCCACCTTTGTAGTGGGGGACAGCGGAGTTTCCGCAGCCTCTTTCGCGTGCGGCACAGTGATGGGAGCTTCTTCTGCTATTCCCGTGTGGATAGGGGGTTCTACGGCGCGCCGACTAAATACCGGCTTGTAGCTGCCGCGTGGAATCTCCATGAGGAGGGTTTCGCCGGAGCCATCCGATGCGAAGTAGTCGTCAATGCGCTTGCGCAGTTCCGAGGCGTTGACGCGCACGATATTGTCGAGGCTGGTGTCGTAATCGGCCGAGCGGCCGAAGACGTTGGCGCCAATCTCCTGTTCGTGGATCTGGTCCAAACCATCTTTAATGGAGCGCTGTCCGACATAGAGCAGGAATTCCCGCAGCCGGGTGGCACGCCTCAGTTGCTGACTCGCAACGATGCGTTCAAGGAGAGCCCAGCACGCTTCGGAGTAGGAAAGTTCCGTTCCAGCCAAATGCGGCTCTGTGACAGGCTTGTTCATTTAGCCCCAGTGCTGGGTGAACTTTACCACGGGCGAGGATTGAGGGGCAAGTAACGGAAGGGGAGGGCTCGAATGGGTCTTCTTACTGTAAGGATTTTTATATCTTACAGATAAATCACTTGCAGAGACTTCCATGAAACCGAGACACTTAGCACCTTGTATGCGAGCCTATTCTCTTCTATTTCACGGGGTCATTTGTTTTGCCTCGATTTCAGCCTTTGCCCAGACCCCAGCGGTCGATTGGGTGAACGAGTCCATAGGAACCGCCAACGAAGGGCAGACATTTCCTTCTACGGCTCCTCCCTTTGCGATGACGCAGTGGACTCCGCAGACTCGTGCTGGGAATGTGAAGTGCGTCGCCCCCTACTACTTTGGGGACGCAAAGATTCAGGGATTTCGGGGCAGCCATTTTCTAAGTGGTTCTTGCACAAAGGACTACGGGAGTCTAACGCTGATGCCGGAAAGCGGGGCTCTGAAGCTGGGGCCGGACGAGCGTGGCTCGGCCTTCAGCCGGAGTCGTGAGAAGGCCCAACCGCAGCGGTACGCGGTGACGCTGAGCGATTACGGCATTGACGCTGAACTTACGGGTACGCTTCGCGCCGGAATCATGCGTTTTCGCTTTAATCGCGCCGATCAAGCGTGGATTCTGGTGGAGTCGAACTCGGAAAAGGGCGATGGGAACATCAGGATTGATGCGCAAAGCAATGAAATAACGGTGGTTAATCCAGTGCGCCGGTTGTATGCGGGTGCAGGGAAGCTGGCCGGTTTCAACGGGTATTTTGTGGTGCAGTTCGACCACAAGTTTCATGTTGGCGGCACATGGTCTGGAGAGCAGAAGCAGGCGGGAGCGGTGAGCCAGGAGGGGGTGAATGGCACTCCTGGGGCCTATGTTTCCTTCGATCTGAAGCCGGGCGAGACGGTTTCGGCCAAGGTCGGCAGTTCATTTACCAGCCTGGAGGAGGCCCGGCGGAACCTGCGGACAGAGATCCCGGGGTGGGACTTCGCGCAGGTCGTCGAACGGACAAAATCTGAATGGAATCAAGCTCTTAGCAAGGTTGAGATCGAGGCAGCAGCACCGCAGAAGCGCGTTTTTTACACGGCTTTGTATCACTCGATGCAGGTGCCGAGGGTGTTCAGCGACGTCGATGGTTCTTATCCCGGATTTGCCAACGAGGGGCGGATCGAGACGGCCAAGGGGTTCACTTACTACTGCGATTTTTCGCTGTGGGATACTTTTCGGGCGCTGCATCCACTGCTGACCATTCTTGAGCCAGAGCGCGAACTCGATATGGTCAAGTCGTTGATTGTAAAGGGGGAAGAAGGCGGATTTCTGCCGATTTATCCGGCGTGGAACAGCTACACCTCCGAGATGGTGGGCGATCATGCGGGAGCGGTGATCGCAGACGCCTATTTCAAGGGGATTCGCGGATTTGACATCGAAGAAGCCTATCGGCTGATGAAGCAGAATGCGACGGAGTTGCCGGCCACGCAGGAGCTTTACGTGGATGGGCGCGGACGGCGGGGGCTGACTTCCTACCTAAAATATGGGTTTATTCCGCTGGAAGATCACCTGTCCGACGCCTTTCACCAGAACGAACAGGTTTCGCGCACGCTGGAGTATGCGTACGACGACTCAGTCGCGGGCGAAGTTGCTGAGGCTCTTGGACATAGTGCTGATGCGGAGATGTTTCGAAAGAGGGCGCAGAACTACCGCAACGTGATTGACCCGACGACGGGCTTTGCGCGCGGACGGCATGCGGACGGCTCCTGGGATTCGCCTTTCGATCCAGCGAAACCGTACAAGTACATCACCGAAGGGCTTCCGTTTCAGTACACATTTTTTGTGCCGCAGGATCTGCCGGGTCTGATCGATCTGGTGGGTGGACGCAAAGCCTTTATTGCCAAGCTGGATGCGCTGTTTGCCGGGGGCTACTACGACCACGGCAATGAGCCGAGCCACCACATCGCCTATCTCTATGACAATGCGGGGGCGGCCTGGAAGACACAGCAGCACGTCCGCGATGTGATGGATAAGCAATACGTCGATACCCCTGAGGGGCTGGCGGGGAACGACGATGCAGGACAGATGTCGGCCTGGTACGTGCTGAGCGCGCTGGGATTTTATCCCGTTACTCCTGGAACGCCGGTTTATGAGATAGGCACGCCTCTGTTCGACGAGGCGGTAATCCGGCTCGACACGGGCAAGCAATTCCGAATACGCGCCGAGGGCGCCTCGGCGGGGAAGCAGTACATACGGTCGGTCAAGTTGAACGGAGTTGCGTTGAACCGGTACTGGCTGAAGCACTCGGAGATCGTAGCCGGAGGCGAACTTGTGTTCGAAATGTCGTCGGAACCGAGTCTGAAGTGGCCGGCGGAATAGTTCGCTGTAAAAGAGGACGGGCGGGTTTTGCTCGTTACAGTAAATTGACTTGTCACCTGTTGCGCGGCGCAAGCACTATGCGTGCGGACTGTTAAATTGCGGCGGTTGGGCCAAACGAGCGAACTAGAAGCGCCGAAGGGTACAACAGGACCAAGCAAATAACCCCATGTTAACCACAACAATGGAAATTGGAGAACGTATGAACACTGTTTTGAGGATGCCAGGAAAGCCCCGGAGGTTGGGGAGTCTTCAGACTGCGAGCAAAATTGGGTACTCTGCCCTGTTTGCCGGTCTGGTGCTTTTAATAGCTCTGATCGTGCCAGGCAGATTGAGTGCCCAGGGTATTACTGGTTCGGTCACGGGCACGGTCACCGATCCGAGCGGCGCCGTAATCGCCGGAGCTACGGTGACGGTGAAGCAGATTGAAACGAACGCGGTGAAGACGATCAGCACATCCGACGCCGGCACGTACATGGTTACGCAGTTGCAGCCTGGCCACTATAACGTGAAGGTGGAAAAAGCTGGGTTCAAGTCGAGTACGCAGAGCGGGATTACTCTGACGATCGATCAGACTGCTGTGATCAATGCGCAACTGACGGTGGGATCGCAAGCGGAAGTTGTGGAGGTGACGAGCACCGGTCCGGTGATTCAGACGGAAGACTCGTCGGTTGGCCAGCTGATCGATGCACAGTCCATCCAGAACACGCCGTTGAACGGCCGCCTCAGCGTTATGGGACTGATTGCCCTGGCGCCTGGAATGCAGGGCGTTGGCGCACAGGATCAGATGGCCACCCGCGGCCTGACGTTTGCAGCCGGAACCGGCAGCCGCAACGCCTACGGCGGCCTGGGCATCACCTTTGACGGAACCATCAACAAGGAAGTCACGCTGCAGCGCGGCGAGCCCGAGATTCCCTCGCTCGACGCACTCTCGCAGTTCAAGGTTTTATCGACAGGTGCGCCGGCAGAGTTCAACGAGCCGACGCAGATTATTGTTGTGAGTTCCAGCGGCACCAACGCCTTCCATGGGGAGTTGTTCGAGTTCAACCGCTCCAAGGGCACCGCGGCCAAGTCTTACTTCAATGGCAGCACGGTGCGTCCGCCCTATGAGCGCAACGAATACGGTGGCAACCTGGCCGGTCCGATCTGGATACCGAAGGTTTACAACGGCAAGGACCGCTCGTTCTTCTTCTTTGCCTACGAGGGCTTCCACCTGACACAGTCGTCTGCC
This sequence comes from uncultured Occallatibacter sp., assembly GCA_964419175.1. Classification (GTDB taxonomy): domain Bacteria; phylum Acidobacteriota; class Terriglobia; order Terriglobales; family Acidobacteriaceae; genus Telmatobacter. The sequence continues at coordinate 5,162 of CAYQOQ010000021.1, forward strand.
AAGTCGACCCAGGAGCCCACGGCCCTGGAGCGCACGGGCGTGTTTACTGAGATCAGCACGACGATCAAGGATCCGACGACCGGATTGCCGTTCGCCAACAATACGATTCCGACCGCACGACTGAACTCGGTTTCCCTGGCCTTGATGAATAAGCTGATGCCAGTGCCGACGACTAGCGGAACCGGTACCAACACCTTCGAGAACGTGCCCTACACCAGCGACGTCGAGCGAATTTCGCTCCGCGCCGATCACCGCATCAACGACGCCAACAGCATCCGCTTTACCTGGCTTCGAGCCTTCTATGGTCCGAACGTGACCGTCGGCAACGACAGCCTGCAGGGCGGCAACTCGGGCGACGGCGAGCATAACTCGCAGTTCATTTTGGGTTATACGCACACCTTCTCTCCCACCCTGGTGCTGGATATGAACGGCGACTTCTTCCATTTGCCCATTTACCGCACACCGCAGAACGTGGGCACGAAGTGGGAGTCGATCATTCCCGGCCTGAGCCCGCAGCTGATCGAAGGCGCGCCGCAGATTACGATCACAAACGGTTTTCAATCGATCAGCGAATCCGGATCGAAGGATCTGGAGCAGGTGGGTCAGCTCAATGCCTCCATCACCAAGGTGCTGCCGCGGCATACGCTCAAGATTGGCGCTTCGTACCTTTACGACAACCACTGGAACATGTCGGCGCAGAGCCCGCAGAGAGGCTCCTACGCCTTCACCACGCAGTACACTGGCTTTGGATTATCGGACTTCCTGCTCGGACTTCCAACCACGACGGGGCAGGCGACTCCAGCCTTCCTGCCAACGCGCAACATATCCAACCAGTGGGCGGGCTACGTCCAGGATGACTGGAAGCCGCTGCCGAAGCTGACCATTAACGCGGGCATCCGCTACGATTTGCAGTGGTTTGAGCCCGGCCCTTACAATCAGAACGCTCTATGGGTTCCGTCGCTCAGCAAGGTCGTGGTTTTTGGAAGCTCGTATCCGTCGGCGGTCATCCCCCAGTACCAGACGCTGCTGACGAACAACAACCTGCTGACGCTTTCTTCCTCGGCCGGAATCTCGAATAATCCCTTTGCATTCCTGGGACGGCCCGACAAGAACTTTGCACCCCGTCTGGGTTTTGCCTATCAGTTGGCGCCGAATACCGTGTTGCGCGGCGCATTCGGCCTCTATTTCAACCTGTTGCCGGCCTCGTACATGGGCGAAATGTTCGGCAACCTGCCCTACACGGCCAGCCTGACCTATACCAACACGCCCACCTACTCGCCGACCTCAACCTTCACGATGAGCGCGCCTTTTACGGGCACTGGATCTGCAGGCGGCCGTCCTGGCGTCAATGCCGAGCATCCGCTGGTTACGCCGTACACCGAAGAGTACAACCTGGCCATCGAGCATCAATTTGGCAGGGGATTCGATGTGCGCGTTGGCTACGTGGGCCAGCACAACCTGAAACAGAACAACAACAACGGCAGCGGCAACTATGCGCCCAACCTCAATCTTGCGGATCCGTTCGACATTACCAAGACGGCGGCGGCCACGGCGCCTTACCCGGTGCTGGGTACCATCGCCTACAATAACGGTCCGCTCTTCCACAGCAACATGAACTCGCTTCAGGTGGGGGCGCACAAGCAGTACTCGAACGGCGTCGCCTTTGGCGCGGAGTACCAATGGACGCGCGTGCTTGGTACGGAGAACCTCGAGGATCCCTCGGGCAAGTATCCGCAAGACTCGTACGGACCGATCAGCGGCATCACGCCGCAGGTGCTGCAGCTCAACTACTCGTACGCGCTGCCATTGGGCCAGGGACAGTTGTTCTTCTCGCACGCCAACCCGATCGCCAACAAGATCGTCGGCGGGTGGGAGATCGCTGGCGTTGTGGATGCGCAGAGCGGCCAGCCCTTTTCGGTGACCTACACGGCAACAACCTCCAAGACGTACCCCGGCTTGGTCAGCGGTCGCGCCAACCAACTGGCAGATCCTTTTAAAAGCGGTTCCATTCTGCATAGCGATGGATCTACTTGTTCGCCGGTAGCGGGTGCTTCCGCACCGACCCGTACAAAGGCTCAATGGTTTAATCCGTGCGCCTTCGAAGGGCCGGGTTATTCAGCGAACGGCGTGTACGGCAGCGCGTATGGCACGAGCGGCTATGACATGCTGCGCGGACCGAAGTTCCAGGATTGGGATCTGAACCTGAAGAAGAACACGGGATTCGGCGATCACTACAAAGTCCAGCTTCGCGCCGATGCCTTCAACATCTTCAACCATCCGAACTTCGCCGTTCCCAATTCGAATATCTCCAACTCCAGCGCAGGCACGGTAACCGGAATCTCGGGAACGCCAAGCTACGAAGCGCGCACGATGGAGTTTGCCGTGAAGTTCAACTTCTAACTAACCATCCTTAACTCACTTCAGCCGGGCGGAACCCGTCCGGCTGAAGCGATTGCACAGAAAATTGAGAAAGGTTCTGGCTTGACGGGCCAAGAGCGGAAGGCTGCGCTTTTTCGACTATTTCCTTTCGAGCGGTTTAGAAATGGTGTGAGGAATGACCGTTCATTCAGGGGCTAAACAGGCTGTGGAAAAAGGCATTGATTTGAAAGAAGAGCCCGAAAAGCATTCCCTCAGGGGCTAGAGCAGATTCGGAAATGGTGTAGACCGATGGGCATTCCCTCAGGGGCTAAAGCCCGTTGATTTTATTGGTGTTTTGCGGCACGGCTAAAGCCGTGCCCTTTCAAAACAGGTCTACACCAAATGCAAAAATGCTCTAGTGTGGTGAGTCTGAAGTTCGTTGAAGAACAAAAGCAGATTCTTCGCTCACCAACCCCGAACTGAAAAGCGTTCGGGGCCCCGTTTGCTCAGAATGACAGCCGATGTTTTGTTAGGAATGTTGGACTCAGGACATTAGAACAATAGTGAGAATGCTTTAAGCCTGTCACTGCGGAAATCGATCCAACGGAGAACCGATGAAGAAACGGAATCTGGTCGGCCTTGTGCTGGTACTTGTTTTTGCCTTGAGAGTGAATGCCTCTGTAACTCCGCGCCACGTGAACCCGGCGGCGATGAACGAGAATACGCGCGCACTGTTTCAGGAGTCGATGGCGCTGAACGACCTTCTCTATGACGAGAAGGTAAAGCTGGTCCGAAGCCCTCATGAACGGCAGCATGCGCCTGCGAGCGAGGCGGCGTTATGGTCCAATTACCACATGGTGCGGGAGTCAAGCTGGTATGCGCTTGGGCTTCTGGTCCGCGATCAATCGGGCGACCGCAAGAGAGCAGCCGATATTCTCGATGCGGTTTTAAAGCAGCAATTTCTGACGCCAGGGACGCCGTGGTATGGCACATTCCGCAGGGCTCCGGAAGAGAAGGACCCTGTCCCCAACGCCACGATGTGGCGGAACTTCGATCCGAACTGGCGTGTATTTATCGGGACTACGTTCGAGATGATTCTGATCGAATATCCGGATCGGGTTTCGCCGGAGCTTGCGCAGCGGATGTATGCAGCGATCGATCGCGGGATTGAGGGCGAGATTGCCGAGAAGCGGCTTCTGCCGTTTTATAGCAACATTTCGCTGATGTATGGGGCGCTGTGGGATTTTGCCGCTGTACACGATGGGCGGGCCGACTGGAAGAAGCAGTCCAAAGAGTGGACCGAGGAAACCTACAGACTCTACAAGCAGTACGGAGCGTTCTTTGAGTACAACTCGCCGACGTATTGCGGCGTGGATCTGTACGGGCTGGCATTGTGGCGCAGCTACGGATCGACTGCGCGCATGCAGGCGATGGGCGGCGAGATGGAGGCTGGTTTGTGGCGCGATATCGCCAATCTTTATCAGCCGGAATTGCGCAATATCTCAGGTCCCTACGATCGCGCATACGGCATGGATATGGAGAGCTATGTGAGTGTTGACGGCGTGTGGATGCGGTCGGCGCTGGACGCGAAGAGCGCACCGCTGCCGACGCTGACGGTGACGACGGACCATGTGGCGGACGCGTGGTTTGCACCGCAGATTGCAGTGCTTGGCACGCGCATTCCGGCGGATGCGCTCAAGAAGATGACCGAGTTTGAAGGCGAGCACCTGGTGAACAGAAAGATCACCGACGAACGCACCGCAACCGCGTGGATTGGCAAGCAGGTGATCTTTGGCGGCGAGGCAACCGGCAAAACAAAGGACGTTGGGCCCGCGTCGCAGTTTCATCCGGCGACCATCCAGTGGCGTACGCCTTCGGGTGAGATTGGCTGGGTGCAACTGTATGAAGCACCCATGATCGATGCCGTTGCGGATGCGCATGGAATCACGATCTCGGCCACGGGAACGATTCGCATTCGCATTCACGCCAAGGGCGTGGACCAGGCAAAGGTCGGCGCAACAGGCTGGGAGCTTCCCGGATTGAAAGTTGCTGTTACCTCGGATAGCAAGAGCTTCTGCAAAGACAAGACGGGAGACAACGTCGATCTGGTCTATTCGGGGATCACAGGCACGCGGTGGGAGATCACGCCCGTTCAGTAATTGAGTTTTTCGATTGTTTTGCCGTACCTCTAGAACCGCCCGGCGAATCCAGTACCAGCTTGACGCAATTGAGCTGGTGTTGAAGGCGCCGGGCATTTTTTGTCTGGCGAGCTGGGATTGCGGCAACCGTTTTTCGTTGATAGCCATGCCGAAGCGCGCCTGGATCATGCGCGTTTGAAATCCGTGGCCCGGTAAATTATGGTCAAGTGGGCGTGGTTTCTTTCCGCCGGGAGTGGACTATGTTGCTTGGTCAATCGATTGTGAATGGCGAATCGCGCGAGGGAACTGGAGCGGCTTTTCAGGGGCTGGACCCGGCTGCTGGAACTTTCCTCGATCCTGTTTATCGTTCCGCTTCGGTGGACGATGTGGACCTTGCGGCTGGTTTGGCTTGCGACGCCTTCGCGACTTACAGCAAGCTGTCTGGTGCGGCCAGAGCGGGCTTTTTGCGCCATATAGCCGCGGGGATCGAAGCGATTTCGGCGGAGTTGGTGGAACGGGCGCATCGCGAAACAGCCCTGCCGAAACCGAGGCTGCAGGGAGAGGTTGGGCGGACAGTCACTCAGCTTCGACTTTTTGCGGAGGTGGTGGAAGAGGGCTCATGGGCGATGGCGCGGATCGATCCGGCGCTACCGGAGCGCAAGCCGCTGGCACGCGCTGATATTCGCTCGGTGCTTCGGCCTATCGGTCCGGTTGCGGTGTTTGGGTCGAGCAACTTTCCGCTGGCGTTTTCTGTGGCGGGCGGCGACACGGCTTCGGCTTTCGCAGCGGGCAATCCGGTGATTGCGAAGGCACACTCGGCGCATCCGGGAACGAGCGAGATGGTGGGGCAGGTGATCGCGAAGAGCGTGAAAGAGTGCGGTCTGCCTGCGGGCGTCTTTGCACTGATCTTCGGTTCGGGGTCTGTGGTGGGGTCGGCGCTGGTGGAGCATCCGAGCGTGAAGGCGGTCGGGTTTACGGGATCGTTGCATGCTGGAAGGGCGCTGATGCAATTGGCCGCGGCGCGGCCGGAGCCGATTCCCTGCTATATGGAGATGAGTAGCACGAATCCATTTATTGTGCTGCCGGAGGCGCTGCGTACACGCGCGGCGCAGATTGCCGAGGGGCTGTTCGGATCGTTCACGATGGGCGTGGGCCAGTTCTGCACCAAGCCGGGGCTGGTGTTTTTGCCTCGCGACGAGGATGCGGACGCGCTAGTTGCGGGGCTGGTGGCGCGGGTGGAGCAGGCTTCGGCCTCGCCGATGCTGACCAAGGGGATCTACAAGAGCTACAAATCGCTGACCGCGGAGCGGGAGCAGGTTGGCGGAGTGGAAGTGCTGGCATTGGCCTCGCCCGAGCCGGCGGGTTCGCTGCATGCGCCTCCGGCGCTGTTTGAGGTGAATGGACGCGATCTGCTGCGCGAGCCGGGCCTGACCGAGGAGATTTTTGGGCCTTGTGCGCTTGTGATTCGCTATGCCGATCGGGAGGAGTTGCTGGCGCTGGCGAATGCGCTGGAAGGGCAGCTTACGGCGACGTTGCATGGGACTGACGCTGACATTGCGGACTTTGGCGATTTGATTGCTGTTCTCGAACGGAAGGCGGGAAGGCTTGTCGTGAACGGCTATCCGACGGGCGTGGAAGTTTGCCATGCGATGGTGCATGGCGGGCCGTATCCGGCGACGAGCGACAGCCGGACGACTTCGGTGGGGACGCAGGCAATTTACCGGTTTGCGCGGCCGGTTTGCTACCAGGATTTTCCGCAGGCGGCGTTGCCGGAGGAGTTGAAGAACGAGAATCCGCTGGGGATTTTGCGGCTGGTGAACGGGGTTTATATGCGGGATGCGGTTTAGAAGGCTGGCCGTTCTGGTTGCGAATTTTTTGTTTGGCGGAGGATTTGTTTCAGGAATTTTGAGCGGGCTTTGCGGTGCGCAGGGCGAGGATGATTCCCGATGCGATCAGCAGGGACATGGACATGGAGAGGAATCCGGCGCGGGCGTTGCCGGTGAGGGCCTGGAGCCATCCGACGAGCCACGAGCCGACAAATCCGCCGAGCGCTCCGAAGGTGTTGATGAGGGCCATGACTTCTCCGGCGACGGAGTTGGGGAGCATCTCGGGGACGATGGCGAAGAAAGGGCCGTAGGGCGCGTACATGGCTCCTCCGGCGACGATGAGGGAGACGTACGCGAGCCAGAAGTGGCTGCCGGCGGTGGCGTAAGAGCAGAAGAGCGCAACACCGGAGAGCAGAAGGAAGGGCCATACGAAGACCTTGCGATGGAGAGCGCGGTCGGAAAAATGGGCGACGAGGAGCATGAGAACGACGGCGAGAAGAAACGGGGCAGCGCTGAGCAGGCCGATGGTTTCAATGCCGCGCGAGGAGCCGGAGCGGATCATCTCGGGAATCCAGAGGACGAGGCCGTAGACGCCGAAGCTCCAGAAGAAATACTGCACGCATAAGAGGATTACGCCGGGGACGCGGAGGGCGGAGGCGAGATTGCGTTGCGGGGGCAGTGCGATCTGCTCGCGTTCCAAGTCGGCTTCGAGATGGCTGCTTGCGGCTTGGCTGAGCCATTGCGCCTGGTGCGGGCGGTCGCGGGCGACAACGATCCATATGAAGGCCCAGAGGACGGAGGGAATGCCTTCGAGGATGAAGGTCATTTGCCATCCGGCGGCCTTGATGAGATAGCCGGTGACGGCGGCCATCCAGGTGACGGTGACGGGATTGCCGAGGATGAGAATCGCGTTGGCGCGGGAGCGCTCAGGCCGCGTGAACCAGTTGGTGAGCAGGATGAGCATGGAAGGGAAGATGAGACTCTCTGCGACGCCGAGCAGCGTGCGGTCGACGACGAGAAGCCAATAGCTGCGGATGACGCCGGTGAGCGCGGACAGGACGCCCCAACTGATGAGCGCGAAGAAGATGAGGCGCGTTGCGCTGCGGCGCCGCGCGTAGGAGGCGGCGGGGACCTGGAAGAGAAAGTAGCCGAGGAAGAAGACCGAGCCGAGAAAGGCGGCGCGCGCTTGGGTGATGTTGAGCGAGGCGGCGAGGCCGGCCGCCGCGCCAAAGCCGAAGTTGGAGCGGCCGAGGTAGGCGAGGCTGTAGGTGAAGAAGACGACCGGCATGAGGAACAGCCAGCGGCGGCGCAATTCTCTGTTTTGTGGGGGCGCGTTCTGAAGCTGTTCACTTGGCACACAAGCGTTATAGCATCTCTGAGAGCATCTGCGGCAAGCTGGAGTGCGTGGCTATACTGGGAGCGAAGTTCTGATTAAGTTCTATTCCGCGTCTTGCATTTCGTCCGGGGCGAAACAGGTTGCGGAAAAAGGGCGGATTTTGGTTTTTTGGGTGGAGAGGGATTTAGCAGGGGCTAAAGCCCACGGTTATTTTTGCCGTGTTTTCGGCACGACTAAAGAGGCTGCGGAAAAAGGCATTGATTTGAAAGAAGAGACCGAAAAGCATCCCTCGGGGGCTAAAGCCCAACTCATTCTGCAGGGTTTATGTACGGGCTAAAGCCCGTACCCTTCACCGGGAGGAGTTTTTCCGCAACCTGTAAAGTCGTGCCCTGTTACAAAGCCTTGAGGTTTTGCGCCAAGGAGAAGTTTTTTCCGCAGGCTGTAAAACTCGCGGAGAATTTGGGGCATTTACGGCACGGGACCCGGCCCGGAGGGCACCCCGGTACCTCGCCGTGCCCTTTCAAAACATTGAATTATGCAGTGATTTCTTAGAGCGAAGAGGTCGACTATCCAAACCATCTCACTTAATTCGGTGCTGGAGACTGGTGACGCTGGTCTTTACAGTGTGGCGACTCATGCGGCGGGTCCGGCGGGGGCGCTTCCGCTGACGGCGGAGATGCTGCTGACGGAACCGTCGGGGAACCTGTTCGGGCTGACGCAGAATGCGGGGATGGGGTGGGAGCCGAGCCGGCTGCTCGATCCGGAGTTTCTGATTCTGAGTACGCATGGGGGACTGCGCGCGGAGAGCGGCGAGGCGATCGCGCTTGGGTTCCATACCGGGCACTGGGAGGTTGGGCTGCTGGTGGCCGAGGCCGCGCGTGAGTTGAAGTCGTTGCGTGCCGTGCCGTTTGCCGGAGCCTGCACCGATCCATGCGACGGGCGCACGCAGGGGACGGCGGGGATGCTGGACTCTCTGCCGTTTCGCAACGATGCGGCGATTGTTCTGCGGCGGCTGATGCGGTCGCTACCGACGGGCAAGGGCGTGCTTGGCATTGCAACGTGCGACAAGGGACTGCCGGCGATGATGATGGCGCTGGCGTCGGCAGGGAGCAAGCCGGCGGTGCTTGTGCCGGGTGGCGTGACGCTGCTGCCGGAATCCGGAGAGGACGCCGGGAAGGTTCAGACGATTGGGGCGCGGTTTGCGCAGGAACAGATCACGCTGGAGTATGCGGCCGAGGTGGGCTGCCGCGCGTGCGCATCGCCGGGCGGTGGATGCCAATTTCTGGGCACTGCGGCAACGTCGCAGGTGGTGGGAGAGGCGCTGGGGTTGGCGCTGCCGCACACGGCGCTGGCTCCGTCGGGGCAGCCGATCTGGCTGGATGCGGCGAAGCGTTCGAGCCGTGCGCTGCTGCGGTTGCATGCGTTGGGCATCGGTACGGAAGACGTGCTGACGCAGGCGGCGCTTCGCAATGCGATGGTGGTTCATGCGGCATTTGGCGGGTCGACGAATTTGCTGCTGCACATTCCGGCGATTGCACACGCGGCGCGGCTCGAGAGGCCTACGGTTGCGGATTGGACGGAGGTGAATCGCGAAGTGCCGCGGATTGTGGATGCGCTGCCGAATGGGCCGCGGGGGTTTGCTACGGTGCAGGTGTTTCTGGCGGGGGGCGTGCCGGAGGTGATGCTTTATCTGCGTTCCGCGGGGCTGCTGGATACCAGCGTGAAGACGGTTAGCGGCGAATCGCTCGATGCCTGTCTCGATTGGTGGAAAGAAAGCGAGCGGCGGCGGGAGTTGCGGCGCGAACTTCTGGAGCGGGACGGAATCGATGCAGACGATGTGATTATGTCGCCGGATCGCGCGCGCGCGCATGGGCTGACTTCAACCATTTGCTTTCCGGTGGGGAATCTTGCGCCGGAGGGCTCGGTGATCAAAAGTACGGCGATCGATGCCTCACTTGTGGGCGAGGATGGAGTTTATCGGCACGTTGGGCCTGCTAAAGTTTTTGTCACGGAAGAGGCGGCGATCAAGGCGATCAAGAGTGGCGAGGTTACGCGGGGCGATGTGATTGTGCTGATCTGCGGCGGGCCGGCGGGCGCGGGGATGCAGGAGATTTATCAGATCACGGCGGCGCTCAAGCAACTCCCTCATTGCAAGCATGTGGCTGTGCTGACCGATGCGCGGTTTAGCGGCGTTTCAACGGGAGCGTGCATTGGACATATCTCGCCGGAGGCGCTGGCTGGGGGGCCGATCGGCAAGGTGCGGGAGGGCGACCAGATCGAAATTGTGATTGATCGCAGGACGCTTGCCGGATCTGTTCAACTTGTGGGCGATGCCGATGTGATTTTCGGCGCGGAAGAGGGCTCGCGGCGACTTGCCGAGCGGAAGCCTCGCGCGGATTTGCGGCCGCACCCGCAGTTGCCGGAAGATACGCGCTTGTGGGCGGCGCTGGTTGGGGCCAGTGGCGGCGTGTGGGGCGGCTGCATTTATGACGTGGACAAGATCGTTTCGAAACTGGAGAGACGCGAGTGAAACTGTATCGGACTGACAATGGAAACTTTGTGGAACACGCGGGCGGATATTATCGCGTTCCCGAACTTTGCTGGGATGCGCTGGTGATCCGCGACGATCTTCATGGCTATCTTCTTTCGATCATCAACGAGGGAGGAGCCGTGCAGGATTTTTCATCCGCGCGGATTCTGGCGCCTATCGGCAATCAGGAAGTGTGGGCGGCGGGGGTGACGTATTACCGCAGCCGCAGCGCGCGGATGGAGGAGTCGAAGTCGGCGGGCGGGGGCGACTTCTACGATCGTGTTTATTTGGCGGAGCGGCCGGAGCTTTTTTTCAAATCGACGGCAAGCCGCGTGGCAGGGCCGGGAAGCCACGTGCGCATTCGCAGCGACGCGAAGTGGAACGTGCCCGAGCCTGAGCTCACGCTGTTGATCAACGATCGCGGACAGATTATTGGCTACACGGTTGGGAACGATATGAGCTCGCGGGACATTGAGGGAGAGAATCCGCTGTATCTTCCGCAGGCGAAGGTGTACGACCGCAGTTGTGCGCTGGGGCCATGCGTACTGATCACGCCTGAGCCGCTGGCGACGACTACGCCGATTCGCCTTGAGATTGTGCGCGACGGCGCGGCTGCTTTTTCAGCGGCCACGACACTTGCGGAGCTGAAGCGAGCGCCGACATCGCTGGTTGAATATCTATTTCGCGACAACAGCTTTCCTTTCGGGACCTTTTTGATGACAGGCACCGGCATCGTTCCTCCGGATACCTTCACCCTGGCGAGCGGAGACCGGGTCCGTATTACTATTGACCCTATCGGTACACTCGAAAACGATGTCGTGCAAGGAAGCTGAAAAGAGGGAACTGTTGGAAGCTCAGGAGATTCACAGGACACACGTGCCCAGGCGCAGATGGCGCATTGCATGGCTGCTGGGCATTGGCGTTCTGGTGAACTACTTCGATCGGGTGAATCTTTCGGTCTCGCACGATTCGCTTGTTGCCGCCTTTGGAGTTTCGAATATTGCCTTCGGGTATCTTTCAAGCGCGTACAACTGGACCTACGCAGCGTTCCAGTTGCCGATTGGCGTGCTGCTGGACAAGTTTGGCGTGAAGCGCGTGGGAAGGGCCGGCGTTGTTTTGTGGAGCGTGGCTTCTTTCTGCGCGGCGGCGACCCCCAACCTTGGCGGATTGTTTGGAGCAAGGTTCTTGCTGGGAGTGGGCGAGGCTCCGACGTTCCCGGCGAACGCAAAGGCAATTGGATTGTGGTTTCCGCCGCAGGAACGCAGCCTGGCAACGGCGATGTTCGACGCGGCAGCGAAGTTCTCCTCGGCGATTGGCGTGCCTGTGATCGGCATTGCTTTGCTGTTGGCGGGCTGGCGGTGGAGCTTCGCACTGACGGGCGTGATCAGCGCGGCGTATCTGCTCTATTTTTGGCGCGTATACAAAGACCCGGACGACGATCCGGAGTTGACCGGCATTGAGCGCGGCTATATAGAAGGGGCGGATAGGCTAGAGCCGGCGGCGGAAAGCATTGATGCGAAGAGGCCTGTGGATACGGAGCAGACATCGCTGGGGCGGCTGCTGCTGCAGCGCAAGGTGCTTGGGCTTGCTATCGGGTTTGGCTCGTATAACTATGTTTTCTATTTGCTGCTCACGTGGCTGCCGAGCTATTTGTCTTTTGCGCTGCACATCGATCTGCTGCACTCATTCCTGTACACGAGTGTGCCGTGGATCTTTGCGACGGTTATGGACGTTGTGGTGGGCGGCTGGCTGGTGGATTTTCTGGTGCAGCGAGGGTGGAATGCGAGCCGGGTTCGCAGAGTGATCCTGATTGGAGGCACTGCGTTTGGGCTTGGCATTCTGGGCGCGGCGCAGGCGCACACGGCTACGCGTGCGCTGATCTGGATCAGCATTTCGATTGGCGGACTGGCGGCGGCCGCGCCGGTTGGCTGGTCGCTTCCGTCGCTGATTGCGCGGCGCAACGATGTGGGCAAGGTGGGCGGGATCGTCAATTTTTCTAACCAGATTTCGGGAATCTCCGCACCGATTATTACGGGATACCTGGTGACGGCGTTCCACTCCTACGCGTGGGCTTTTGGTGTGGCGGCGGCTTATTTGCTGGTAGGGATCGCGGCTTATGTCTTCATGTTGGGGAAGATTGAGGGTAGTCCAGAAACTCTGAAAGCACATCGGAGATGAGATAAATGGGCATCCCTCAGGCGCTAAAGCCCATGGTCATATTGCGACAATTACGGCACGGTTGAAGCCGTGCCCTTTCAAAACCTGAAGCATTTCAGAGGTCCCCTGCAATTCAGAGGGTTCCTGATGCGCATGGGGGCGAATTACCATGGGGTATGACCATTCTGGTGCATCTGGTGCGATCAATGTGGTGCATTGTCTGAATTTTGCCGTTCTGTAACACTGCATGATGCAGAATAGTTGATCAGGGAGAAAATGCCGTGCCGCGTATCCATTTTCATCAGCAACTGGCCGAACTGAAGGACAAGCTCATGGCCATGGCCGCTTTGGCGCAACAGGCGGTCGAGACTGCTGTGGATGCCTACCTGCAGCGCGACAAGGGTTTGTGCAAGTTCGTAAAGCAGAACGAGACCGCCATCAACACGGCGCAGCGCGAACTGGATGAGATGGCTTACGAGTTGCTCGCCAAGGAACAGCCGATGGCCATCGACCTGCGCTTTATTCTGGCGGTGATCAAGATCAATGGCGACCTGGAGCGGATTGGCGACCAGTCGATGGGCATTGCGCGCCGCACCAAGGAAATTCTGAACATGGAAGAGATCGATCTGCCGGTGGATTTCGCGGCGATGGGCGAGTTTGCCGGGCGCATGATTCGCTCGGCGGTGCAGGCTCTGCTGGAAGGCGATGCACGGCTTGCGGAGTCGGTACGCGAGATGGACGACGAGATCGATCGGATGAACCGCCGCGCCCACGCGGACCTGCTACAGCTGATCGAAGATAAACCGCAGTTTACGCAGCAGGCGATGAAGGGGATTCTGGTGTCGAAGAATCTGGAGAGGATAGCGGATCACGCATCGAATATTGCGACGGACGTGATCTTCTGGATTCGCGGGGCGGATGTGCGGCACCAGTTGAGTGTGGCGATGGATTGAGGGTGTGGATCCCAGGTCTCAAAATCGAGACCCCCACCTCAAGGACCAAGACCTGTCCTTGGGGACCTCGGACCTGGGCACCCGTATTTCTATTCCGCCATCTAGTGTCCTGTCTCTGAAGTTGTTGCCATGAATCTTTGGTTTTTGCGGAGGGAGGAGGTAAGGACAAAAGCAGATCCTTCACTCCGCTTACCCCACGTTCAAAAAGCGAACGCGGGGCCCCAGACGCGCTCCGTTCAGGATGACAGCCTCTCGGGGGAGCTCAGGATGACAACCTGTGTTTTGCTGCGAATATCGGAGACAGCACACTAGACGCCGATGACTTCGCAGAGTTCTTTGACGGCGGCGGCGCTTCTTTTCAGGGCCGCATCTTCTTCCGGTGTCAGCTTGATCTCAATGATCTGCTCAAGGCCGGCGGCGCCGAGTTTGCAGGGAACACCGACGAAGTAGCCGTCGATGCCGTATTCGCCTTGCAGGTAGGCGGCGCAGGGAAGAATCTTCTTCTTGTCCTTGAGGATGGACTCGGCCATCTCGACCGCGGCAGCAGAAGGAGCGTAGAAGGCGCTTCCTGTCTTGAGATGCTTGACGATTTCGGCACCGCCGTCGCGGGTGCGCTGCACAATGGCGTCGATTCGTTCCTGGGAAAGCAACTCGGTAATTGGAATGCCAGCCACAGTAGTGTGGCTGACAAGCGGAACCATGGTGTCGCCGTGGCCGCCTAGAACCATGCAGCTCATGTTGTTTACGCTGACGTTCAATTCGGTGGCAATAAAGCTCTTGAAGCGGCCGGAGTCGAGGATGCCAGCCATGCCCAGAACGCGCTCGCGGTTGAAGCCCGACTGACGATAGGCAGTCTGCACCATAGCGTCGAGGGGGTTGGAGACGACGATCAGAATCGATTCAGGCGAATAGGCGACTACCTTGGAGACCACGTCGGACATGATCTTGAAGTTGGCGTGCAAAAGGTCGTCGCGGCTCATGCCAGGCTTGCGAGGAAGGCCGGCAGTGATAATCACGATGTCGCTGTTGGCCGTATCGGCGTAATCGTTGGTGCCGGTTACGTGAATATCGGATCGTTCGATGGGCTGAGCCTGTTGCAGGTCGAGCGCCTTGCCCTGCGGCACGCCTTCGACCACGTCGATGAGGACCACATCGGCCAGTTCCTTGGCCATGATCCAATGAGCTGCCGTGGCGCCAACGTTGCCTGCGCCCACAATGCTTATTTTTCTTTTCACTTCGACTTCCTCCAGGGGATTAGAGTCCGTAAACGGACATTTCGTTACATGTTGGCGATGATGCGGGTGGCGAATTCGCTGGTGCCGACCTTGGTGGCGCCAGCGGTCTGGCGCTCAAAGTCGTAGGTGACAAATTTTTGCAGGATGGTTTTTTCGAGTGAATTTTCGATGAGTTTGGCGGCTTCTTTCCAGCCGATGAAGTCGAGCAGCATGACGCCGGAGAGGATGACGGATCCGGGATTGATGACGTCCTTGTCAGCATACTTGGGCGCGGTGCCGTGCGTGGCCTCGAAGACAGCGTAACCATCGCCGATGTTGGCTCCGGGAGCGATGCCGAGGCCGCCGACCTGCGCGGCTGCGGCGTCAGAAATGTAGTCGCCGTTGAGGTTGGTGGTGGCCAGCACACTGTAGTCGGCCGGGCGGATGATGATCTGCTGGAAGATGGAGTCGGCGATGCGGTCGTTGACGAGAATTTTCGACTTCCACGCGCCGTTGCCGTGGGACTTGCCGATGGCGCTGAGCACACCCTTAATTTCAGCGTAGACCTGGTCGCGGAAGGCCTGATTGCCGAATTCGAGGCCGGGCTCGATCAGGGCCGCGTTCTCTTCGACGGTGATGTTGGGGTTGGCGTCGACGTTGCCGAGGATCCAGCTTTCGCGCTCGGTGACGACGTGCTCGCGGAATTCTTCAGTGGCGACTTCATAGCCCCACTCGCGGAAGGCGCCCTCAGTGAACTTCTGGATGTTGCCTTTGTGAACGAGGGTGACGGTTTTACGGCCGGACTCCAGGGCGTGGCGGATGGCGTAGCGCACGAGGCGCTTGGTGCCGAAGATGGAGATGGGCTTGATGCCGACGCCGGAATCTTCGCGCACTTTTTTCTTGCCACCCTTGAGCAGGTCGTTGTTGAGGAAGTCGATGAGGCGGGCGGCGTCGGCTGAACCCTGCTTGAATTCGATGCCGGCGTAGACGTCCTCGGTGTTCTCGCGGAAGATGACGATGTCGACCTTCTCGGGGTGCTTCACGGGGCTGGGGACGCCCTGGTAGTAGCGGACGGGGCGGACGCAGGCGTAGAGGTCGAGAAGCTGGCGGAGGGCGACGTTGAGCGAGCGGATGCCGCCGCCGATGGGCGTGGTGAGCGGTCCTTTGATGGAGACGCGGAGGTCGCGGGCGGCGGCAACGGAGTCGTCGGGCAGCCAGGTGTAGAACTGGCGGAAGGCTTTTTCTCCGGCGAAGATCTCAAACCAGCGAATGGCGCGCTTGCCGCCGTAGGCTTTTTCGACGGCGGCGTCGAAGACACGCTGCGAGGCCTTCCAGATGTCGCGGCCCGTGCCGTCGCCTTCAATGAAGGGGATGATGGGGTTGTCGGGGACTTCGAACTTGCCGTTCGCGTAGGCGATAGGCTGGCCGTTTGAGGGGAGTGGCAGCCCGTTGTAGGTGGTTTGCATGATTTTTCCGGATGTCCTTCCGTGGGGATCTTCAAGGAAGAGGCTAACATCCGCAAATCAAGGGTGGCAATGGCGGGCGGGACAATGTTGCGAAGCTAGGAGCCCCTGCGCAGTGCTTCAGTCGATTTACACCTCAAAATTAGCTTGAGTGGCGAATCTGCGTAGAGCTGAGAGGAATCCGGAGCGGTCATCGGGATTGGCGATGACGCTTCCACGGTCGTATATTGGCGCAGGACGGGCGTAGTCGATCTCAAGATAGTCGGATGCGGGATGGTTGGGGTGCCAACTGCCGACGTGCACAACTTCTTGCCATGGGACGCTTTTGGTGCCCCACAGCCGGCGTTCACGGAGGCCTTCGGGGTCTACATCCCAGTAAATGAAAGCTTGAGAAAGGGCTCGAACTGAGGCCATCGAGACGAAGGACAGAGCAAGTTGGCGACGCTGGAGCGCAACCCGCTCAGCCACAGAACCGCAAGAAGGCAAGCAGAGCCGACCCAGCACCAGCCGAGCGCGCCGAATTTGGCCCGAAACCGCATATAGGCGGAAGTATAGCTCAGAAATCAGGCAAGTTCGACAGCGGCTTGCGGCCGGGAACTAGTGTGGTGAGTTTGAAGTTCGTCGAAGAACAAAAGCAGATTCTTCGCTCACCACCCCCGAACTGAAAAGCGTTCGGGGCCCCGTTCGCTCAGAATGACAGGCGCAATTATGGTATGAGCTTCGGAGACAGGACACTACTGAATCTGCGCGCCTTTCAGGTTGTCGCCCTCGAAGCGGGGAATGCCGAAGTGTCCGCGGAGGTGGAGCAAGTCGGCCGGGCTGAGGTTGCCGGCTACGGTGACCAGGGTGAGGCTTTTTGGGGTTTCGGCGAGCACGACCGCGCCGCGCAGATTTGCGCCGTCCATGACCAGCCAGACGTCGGTAACACCGTTATGCAGAGGGGTTCCGGAGTTGGTGGTGGTCACAACGTGCTTCCAGCCGCGGAGGTGGTAGGCCTCGCGGACGGCGGCAACCATTGCGGGGTCGGCCATGCCTTCAGCGCCGAAGCGCAGCAGGTGGACGCTGACGCCGTCGAGCTTGTTGATGGCATGGTTGAAGTCTGCATCGGAACCCTGCATGAGTCCCGCAGCGGCGGCCAGCATGGCGCGGTCCAGCGTAAAGCTTGATTTGACAGCGGCCTGCGTGCTCAGTTGCGCGAGAGCTGGAGGCACCCAGTCGAGGACAACCGGGCCGGGTTCAGGGATGGATGCGGAAGCGGCCGAGGGGCTGAGGCCGAGGGGGTCCGGTGGGTCCGCTGGTGCTTGACCGAGCGAGTACCCAGCGCCGAGAGCCGCGCACAAGACAGGGATTGCGACCAAAAATATCCTTTTCATGATTGATTAAACGCGGTAGAGGGTAAAAAGTTGTGGTGGGCGCCGCGCCGACCGGTGCGTTGTGAAGCGGCCCCTCAAGGGCGGTATGGGGGGCGATGGGAAACCGGCGCCGGACCGCGTGCGTACGCCAATCGTGTGAAGCTGGGATGAAATTGAGGAGAAATCCGCTAGAACCCGTTCAGATGCGATAAACTCATGCGGGAACCCTATACGGGGAGCACAATTTTCAACCTCATGGAGGCTACATAGAAATTGGGAAAAAGCATGGTCCCGAAGAAGATTTTCTTTACCAAAGGCGTTGGCAAACACAAGGAGCGGTTGACCTCGTTTGAGCTGGCCCTTCGGGATGCGGGAATCGCTTCGCAGAATCTAGTCCGCGTCTCTTCCATCTTTCCGCCGCAGTGCAAGGTGATTACGCGCAAGGAAGGGCTCACCTATCTGAATCCCGGCGAAGTGGTTTTTTCGGTAATCGCGGAGAACTCCACGCGTGAGCCTCACCGGCTGATCGTGTCGAGCATCGGCGTGGCTATTCCGGCCGACCGCAACACCTACGGCTACCTGAGCGAGCACCACAGTTTTGGCGAAACCGAAGACCAAGCCGGCGAATACGCCGAGGAACTTGCCGCCGAAATGCTGGCGACGACGCTCGATGTGGACTTTGATCCGGATACAAGCTGGGACGAGAAGAAGGAGATCTATCGCATCTCCAACAAGATTGTCCGGACCAGCAATATCACGCAGTCGGCGGTAGGCGACAAGCGCGGCAAATGGACGACGACGATTGCCGCCGCGGTGTTGATCCTGGCAGAGTAACGATTGAGCTAGAAGAACGATTGAGGCCAATCCCGGCTGCCGGGGTTGGCCTCGCTGCATGACCCCAAGAGTAGCCGGAGAGGGCTGGCCAGAGAACGATGACCGATACACGCAAATATCGTGTGGGACTGGTGCAGATGCGCATGGGCGCGGACCCGGCGGCGAACTTCGCCTCGGCCGTGAAGCACATTCGCGAAGCCGCGCGGCTGGGCGCAGAGATTGTTTGCCTGCCGGAGCTTTTTCAGACACAGTACTTTTGCCAGCGGGAGGATATGCGGCTGTTCGACCTGGCGGAGGCGATTCCGGGGCCATCGACGGAGAAGCTGGCCGAAGTCGCACGCGAGTTGCGGGTTGCCATTGTTGCTTCGCTGTTTGAGCGGCGCGCGCCGGGGCTTTATCACAACACGGCCGTTACGCTGAATAGCGATGGCGCGGTTGCCGGTGTGTATCGGAAGATGCATATTCCGGATGATCCGCTCTACTACGAGAAGTACTATTTCACGCCGGGCGATCTGGGTTTTCAGGCGGTGGACGTGGGCGTTGGCCGGGTAGGCACGCTGGTGTGCTGGGATCAGTGGTACCCGGAGGGCGCGCGGCTGACGGCGTTGCAGGGCGCAGAGGTGCTGTTCTATCCGACGGCGATAGGGTGGCATCCGGATGAGAAGGACGAATTCGGCGCCGCGCAATACGATGCGTGGCAGACCATCCAGCGTTCGCACGCGATTGCCAACGGCGTTTATGTGGCTGGAGTGAATCGCGTGGGGCATGAGAACGGCGACGTGCTGGGCAATCGCGCTCCGGGGAAGGGGATTGAGTTTTGGGGCGGGAGCTTTCTGGCCGATCCGTTTGGGCGCGTGATCGCGAGGGCCTCGCACGATAAGGAAGAGATTTTGATTGGGGAGATCGATCTGGCGTTGATTGAAGACACACGGCGCAACTGGCCCTTCCTGCGTGATCGCCGCATCGATGCTTACGCGCCGATTGTGAACCGCTTTCTCGATTCCGCAAGCAAGCTGTCAAAGACCGGAGAACCGAAGTAGAGATGTCCGCAACCACGCCGTACGCACTGGGATACCGCATGCCTGCCGAGTGGGAGCAGCACGAGGCCACCTGGCTTGCGTGGCCGCATAATCCGGAGGACTGGCCGGGGAAGTTTCAGCCGATTCCGTGGGTTTATGCGGAGATTGTGCGGCTGCTCTCGGCGCGGGAGCGCGTGTACATTCTCGCCGAGGACGAGAAGGCGAAGCAGCGGGCAGAGTCGATGCTGGAGCGGGCGGGCGCAAAGCTTGATCGCGTGACTTTTCTGCTGTGGCCGACGGATCGTAGTTGGACGCGCGACTCTGGTCCTATCTTTGTGCGCAATGGCGAGGGCCGCGTCGGTATTACGAATTGGCATTTCAATGCGTGGGCCAAGTATTCCAATTGCCGGCTCGACGACCAGATACCGGGCCGCGCGGCGGAACTGCTTGGTTTGCCGGAGTGGCAGCCTGCGATAGAGCTGCCGGGGGGCCTCGTGCATCGGCTGGTTCTTGAGGGCGGGTCGATCGACACCAATGGACAAGGGATTCTGCTGACCACAGAGGAGTGCCTGCTGAGTGAGGTGCAGCAGCGGAATCCCTGCGTCGGACGCGAGCAACTGGAGCGGGCCTTTCACGATTATCTTGGGATTGAGCGGGTGCTTTGGCTGAATCGCGGCATTGTGGGCGACGATACGCATGGGCACGTGGACGACATTACACGGTTTGTTGGGCCGGCGACGATTGTGACGGCTGTCGAGCCGAGCCTTGGTGACGCGAATCATGCGCCGCTGGCTGAGAATCTGGCGCGGCTCAAGGATGCGCGCACGCTGGACGGCAAGCAGTTCGACATTGTGGAACTGCCGATGCCGAGGGCGGTGATTTTTCGCGGGCAGCGGCTTCCGGCTAGTTATGCGAATTTCTACATTGCGAATGGGATGGTGCTGGCGCCGACATTTCACGATCCGAACGATCGCGTGGCGTTGAATATTCTGGCCGAGGTTTTTCCGGGTCGCGAAGTGATTGGGATTCATTGCGTCGATCTGGTGTGGGGGCTGGGGACGCTGCATTGCATGACGCAACAACAGCCGGCTGCCTTCCATCCCGGAGCCTTAGCATTGTGACCATGATTGCCGATCTCGAAGCCATGCAAGCAGCACTGGCCGAGGCGCGGCTGGCTGCTGAAGCCGGCGAGGTGCCGATTGGCGCGGTTGTGGTTCGTGAAGGGGCGATCGTTGCGACCGGTCAGAATCGCGTGCTGCGCGATGTGGACCCTACGGCACATGCGGAGATCGTGGTGATGCGCGCGGCTGCTGCGGCGATGGGGAATTACCGGCTGCCTGGCTGTACGCTGTACGTCACGCTGGAGCCTTGCGCCATGTGCGCTGGAGCCATGATTCATGCGCGGCTGGATAGGCTGGTGTTTGCGGCTGCCGATCCCAAGGCTGGAGCGGCGGGGTCGGTGCTTGCGGTGATCAACCATTCGCAACTGAACCACCAGATGCAGGTGGAGCAGGGGATTCTTGGCGAGGAAGCTGGGGAGTTGCTGCGGAGTTTTTTTCGGGAGCGGCGGTAGCTAGCTTCTGGTCAGTTTTCTAATTCGCTCTGTTTCTGATGGCCACTTCGCGGCTAACTCGGCGTAAGTGGCGCTACGGTAATCGGCGAAGTCGAAGCCGGGGGTTACGGTGCAGCCGAGGAGCGCGACCTTGCCATTGCCGATGAGGCTCGTGCCTTGCCAGACGCCGGCGGGGACTACGAGTTGCACATGTTGGCCCGCAGCCAGATCCGGTCCAAGAGTAAAAAGCGCGGAGCGCCCGTCGGGGTGGAGCTGGAGCATTTCGACCGGGTCGCCGAGATAGAAGTGGAAGATTTCGTCGGATGCGAGGCTGTGCATTTCCGAGAAGGTTCCAGGCTCAAGCAGGTAATAAATGGCCGTGCTTTGCGCGCGCTGGCCGTGCGGCAGGTCGACGGTTGCGGCCGAGGTGTAGGTGCGGCGAAAGAAGCCGCCTTCGACGGGATGCGGCTGGAGTTGGAGCAGCGCCTTGATCTCTTCGGTGGTCATTGTCACAGATATTACCAGTGCAAGCGCCGTAGAATGTCTGCATGAATGTGCAGGTTTATACGGCTTCGTGGTGCCGGGATTGCCGCGCCGCGAAGCAGTTTCTCGACTCCCACGGCATCGGGTATACGGAGATCAATGTGGACGCCGATCTGGCGGCATCGGACGAGGTTATGCGCCACGTGGGGAAGCGGGCGATTCCGCAGATGGTGATCGACGGGGAGTGGTTTCAACCGTACGCGCCGGGGCGGGGGCTTTTGTTCGACGAGCTGCACAAACGGCTCGGGATTCCTCGCGGCTGACGGCAGGTCCCTCGTACAATTGAAGAGTTGGCACGGGGCTTGTGCGCGCAAGGGAACTGGATACGTTTCAGGAATGGCATTCGAGGGATGAGTATTCCCTCAGGGGCTAAAGCCCGCGCTCTTTTTGCGGGATTTGACGTACGGGCTAAAGCCCGTACCCTTCAAAGTTGCTCTGCACCAAGTCAAAGCCGCTCTCCACCAAGGGTGAAAATGCACTAATAGTCCTGTTGCAAGGAGATTTCCGTTGATCGAACGCTACACACGCGCGGCGATGGGCCGCATCTGGACTGAAGAGACCAAGTATCGCTGCTGGCTGGAGGTGGAATCGGCGGCGAGCACGGTGCTGGCCGAGGACGGCGTGATTCCTGTCGCCGCCGCCGAGGCGATTGCGACCAAGGCCAGTGTTTCCGCCGAGCGCGTTGCCGAGATCGAGGCCGAGGTAAAGCACGACGTGATCGCGTTCACGACGGCCGTGGCGGAGAGCCTGAAAGCGCAGGGGCTGGATGCCGAGTCGCGATGGCTGCACTACGGGCTTACGTCGAACGACATTGTGGACACAGCTCAGGCGCTGCAGGTGAAAGAGGCTTCGGGGCTGATTCGCGCGGGGCTGCTGGCGTTTATGGACGTTCTCAAGCGGAGGGCGCTGGAGTTCAAGCACACGCCGACGATTGGGCGGACCCATGGGATTCACGCGGAGCCGACGACGTTTGGATTGAAGCTGCTGAACTGGTATGCCGAGATGGAGCGGAACCTGGCTCGCTTTGACGCGACCGCCGAAGACATGCGCGTGGGCAAGCTCTCGGGGGCGGTGGGCACCTTTGGTCACTTGAAGCCGGAGCATGAAGAGAGAATCTGTGCGCGGCTGGGGCTGAAGCCTGCACCGGTGGCGACGCAGGTGATCCAGCGCGACCGTCATGCTGCGTACATTTCTACGCTGGCGATTCTGGGAAGCACACTGGACAAGATTGCGGTTGAAGTGCGGCACCTGCAACGGACCGAGGTGCGTGAGGCGCAGGAGTACTTCAGCGAGAAACAGAAGGGCTCGTCGGCGATGCCGCACAAGAAAAATCCGATTACGAGCGAGCAGATCTGCGGGCTGGCGCGGGTGCTGCGCGGCAATGCGCAGGCTGCGTTCGAAAATATTCCGCTGTGGCACGAGCGGGACATTTCGCACTCGTCGGTGGAGCGGGTGATCTTTCCGGACTCGACGATTTTGGTGGATTATCTGCTGGCGAAGACGACCGACTTGATCGACCGGCTGCTGGTGTATCCGGAGCGGATGAAGAAGAATCTGGAGTCGACGGGCGGGCTGATTTTCAGCGGGCAACTGCTGCTGGACCTGGCCGAGGCGGGCATGATGCGCGAGGATGCTTACCGGCTGGTGCAGGCCCATGCGATGCGGTCGTGGAAAGAGGATTTGGTCTTTCGCGATGAGGTGGCGAAGGATGTTGCAATTACGAAGCTGCTGAGTCCGGAGAAGCTGGTGCGGACATTCGACTATATGCGGCAGTTGGGGAATGTGGACGCGATCTTTGAGAGGGTGTTGGGGGAGTAGCGGCTTACGTCATCCCAGGTCTCAAAGGCGAGACCTGGGGCACCCGGCGGGCAATCATGTGAGCGAATTTTGTTGATAGAACGGGTTCCAATTTTCCGCGCCGGAGGCGCAATGTTCGTTAGCCCCGCGCTTCAGCGTGGGGAAGGGGTTTGCGGTTGTATACCGGGAGTCCCGTAGGGACGGTGCAAATGTCTCACACGTACGCGAACAATTTCATCCATTGTGTTTTCAGCACCAAAGATCGCCGTCCGCTGATTCCTGCCGGACGCACAGACGAACTTTATGCCTACCTGGGCGGTATTGCGCGTGGCGAGGGCTTCTCGCTTATAGCCGCAGGCGGAACGGCGAATCACGTTCATTTGTTATTTGTCTTGCCAGCGGATTACACCCTTGCACATGCGGTTCAAAAGCTCAAGGGGAGTTCCTCCCGATGGATGGGGCACGAATTTTCCTGGCAGGAAGGATATGGAACATTCAGCGTCAGTTCTTCGCAGGTTGAGGTCGTGAAAGGATATATTCAAAACCAGGAGGAGCATCACCGCAAGCGGAGTTTTGAGGAGGAGTTTGTGGCGCTTCTACGCAATTGTGGAATTGAGTACGATGAGCGTTATGTTTTTGGATGATTGGGTGGGCATCGTCCCTACGGGACTCAATTCGATTTCTCGAAACTCCACCCCACGCTGAAGCGCGGGGCTAATAAACATTGCGCCTACGGCGCGATTGCACGAGCGTGACGTGAGATTGTGTAGCAAAGACATGATCGCCGCAAATTGGCGCGAATTGGGCTTTGATTACGAACGGGGCTTTGAATAACGGGAGCGGATGGAGCGCGAGGCTGGAGAGTGTCAAGTATTCTCTGGCATTGGCGCTAGAAAGCTGGAAGCTAGATTTATGAATCTGACTGTCGCACTTACGGGCGCATCGGGCGCGATCTTTGGGCGCGAGCTGCTGCTTGCGCTGGAGGCTGACAGCCGGGTGGCGCGGGTTCATTTTGTGGCTTCGGAGAATTCTCTGCGGGTGCTGGCCGAGGAGCTTGGACTGAGCGGACGTACTGGTCTGCTGGAGAAATTGCTGGGCGCAGAGCCGGTGAAGACGACGCAACATTCGGATGCGAATATCGGGGCGTCGATTGCGAGCGGCAGCTACCCGTCGAATGGGATGATTGTTTTGCCTTGCTCGATGGGGACGCTGGCGGCGATTGCCAATGGGCTGGCGAATTCGCTGATTGTGCGGGCGGCGGATGTGACGCTGAAAGAGCGGCGGCCGCTGGTGTTGTGCGTGCGGGAGACGCCGTTCAACAGGATTCATCTGCGCAATATGACGCTGGCCGCGGAGGCTGGAGCGACGATCTTTCCGTGCATTCCGGCGTTCTACTTTAAGCCGACCGATTCGACGGAGATGGCGCGGCAGTTTGTGGACCGGGTGCTGGCGCATATCGGGTTGCCGCAGCCGGGGGCTTATGTTTGGAAGGCGGAGGAGTAGAAGGGCATCCGCGGTTTGCGTTCAGAAGTCGAAGGAGAGGGGCTGGAACAAAGGCAGCAAGTCAGCCCCTGCTGCGCAGGGATAGCGAGTCAGCAAGTCGGCGGGTGATGCGCGAGGGTGAGGATTGTCCGCAACCGGCCGGCTATTCCGGTGGACGGCTGATTCGAAATCGATTTGACACGTGCGCCATCGCGCGTCGATACTTTTTAACAATGCTGAACTCGAGGAAATACGGAATTGCGGTCATGGCTATGTGTATGGTCAGGGGACCTGTCCGTATGGCTTGGGAACGGCGCATGCGTTAACGCAACCGATCTTGAAGTCGAGCGGCCCGGTCCCGAATAGGATGCGGGCCGTTTTCATTGTGGTACGGTTCGCACAACTTCCCCGCCGCCAGGCAACACCCAACCACACGAACCTGAAGGAGCCGATCATGTCTGAACCGAAGCATCATCTTGCCACACTCGCTGTTCATGCTGGCCAAGTGCCCGATCCGACGACGGGCGCATGCGCCGTGCCGATTTATCAAACCGCTTCCTATGTGTTTCAGGACGCAGCTCATGCCGGGCGGTTGTTCGCGCTGGAAGAGTTTGGCAACATCTACACCCGCATCATGAACCCCACGACGGATGTTTTTGAAAAGCGGGTGGCGGCTCTGGAAGGTGGAGCGGCAGGACTGGCGACGGCCTCGGGCATGGCGGCGGAGACGCTGGCGCTGACGACGCTGGCTTCGGCGGGAGACGAGATCGTTTCAACTACGTCGCTTTATGGAGGCACCTACACGCTGTTTCGCTACACGTTAGAGCGGCTGGGGATCACGGTGCGGTTTGTGGACGCGGACGATTTCGAGGGTCTGCGCGCGGCGATCAATAGCAAGACCCGCGCCGTCTATGCCGAGACGCTGGGCAACCCCAAGCTGGACGTCGTCGATCTGGAAAAGTTTGCTGCCATCGCGCACGAGCACGGCCTGCCTCTGGTGATTGACAACACCGCGGTCTCCGCAGCGCTGGTGCGGCCGATCGCGTGGGGCGCGGACATCGTAATCAACTCCGCCACAAAGTACCTGGGCGGGCATGGCACGACTATTGCCGGCGTGATTGTGGACGCGGGCAAGTTTGACTGGGTCGCTTCGGGCCGCTTCAAGAGCTTTACCGAGCCGGACCCCTCGTACCACGGGCTCTCGTTTACGCAGGCGTTTGGGCCGCTGGCGTTCATCTTCAAGGCGCGGGTACAGGGGTTGCGCGATACGGGCGCGGCGCTGTCGCCCTTCAGCTCGTTCCTGCTGCTGCAGGGCATTGAGACGCTGCATTTGCGCCTGGAGCGGCATTCGGAGAATGCGCTGGCGGTGGCGAAATATCTGGAGAAGCATCCGGGCGTGGAGTGGGTCAACTATCCGGGGCTTGAGTCGAGCAAATACCATGCGCGCGCGCTGAAGTATCTGTCCACGGGCCAGGGAGGGCTTGTTACGTTCGGCATCAAGGGCGGCTTCGATGCGGGGAAAAAACTGATTGATGCGCTCAAACTGTTTTCGTTGCTGGCGAACATTGGCGATGCCAAGTCGCTGGTGATCCACCCGGCCTCGACTACGCATCAGCAGCTTTCCCAAGAGGAGCAGGCGGCCAGCGGCGTTACGCCGGAACTGGTGCGGCTTTCTGTGGGGATAGAGGATATACGCGACCTGATTGCCGATCTGGACGGGGCGATTGAAGCTGCGAACGGCCAAGCCTTCAAGGGCACAACCGCGTGTAATGCTGCACAATAAGAAGTGAATATGACCGAAGCTCGTATCGGGACCGGCGCCGCGCCTGCCCAATCCGGAGGTAGTACGAAGGTTCTGGATCCGACCTACGAAGGCGACTTTGTGCTCGGTGAGCACCTGCCGCTGGAGTGTGGATGTACGCTTGCCAACCCGACGCTGCATTACGCTGTCTACGGGCGGCTGAATGCAGCGCGGGATAACGCCGTGCTGGTGTGTCACGCACTGACAGGGTCGGCGCTGGTTGGCTCCTGGTGGCCGGAGATTTTTGCTCCGGGGGCGGTGCTTTCGCTCGATCACGACTTCGTGATCTGTATCAACATGCTGGGCTCCTGTTACGGCTCGACGGGGCCAGGCTCGGTGAATCCGGCGACCGGGGAGGCATACGGGCCGGATTTTCCGCTGATTTCGATTCGGGATAATGTAAGGGCCCAGGCGCGGCTGCTGGATTCGCTGGGAATCCGAAAGCTGCGCATGGTGCTGGGCGGATCTATCGGCGGGATGCAGGCGCTGGATTGGACCATCCAGAACCCGGAGCGGGTGGAGCGGGCGCTTGTGATCGGCGTGGCACCGCTCTCGGCCATGGGGCTGGCGCTGAACCATCTTCAGAGGCAGGCAATCCTGCACGATCCGGATTGGGCGAACGGCCGCTACCTTCCGCAGTGTCCTCCGCGGCGCGGATTGGGGCTGGCTCGGCAGATCGGCATGATCAGCTACAAATCGGTACCCCTTTTTGAAGAGCGGTTTGGGCGCAAGCCGAACCGGAATGGGGAGGATCCGTGGGCGTTGGATGAGAGGGCCGGGGGGCTGGTCGGCGGGCGATTCGACATTGCCGGCTATCTGGACCACCAGGGCGAGCGGTTTATCGACCGATTCGACGCGAATTCCTATCTGGCAATCTTGCGGACGATGGACACGTGGGATCCGCTGCGCGGCTACTCCTCGCCCGAGGAGGCCTTTGGGCGCATCCGGGCCCAGTTGAGCTTTGTGGGGATCAGTACGGATTGGCTGTTTCCGGCCGAGACGGTGCGCGCGTTTGCCGAGGCCGTCCAGGCGGCCGGCGTCCGCGCCGACTATCGCGAGATGATCAGCGCCCACGGGCACGACGCGTTTCTTGCGGAGCAGGCAGATCTGGTGCGGTTGCTTCAATAGAGGAAAATTGGGAGTCCTGGAGGGCGGCCGAAGAGTCATTTTCTTTCCGATAGAGGGCTTTTTAAGGAGTACGGCAAGCCCCGTCAGGTGTCCGCGTTGCATGCGTGAACCCGGTGATTTTTCCATTACCTAACTTCTTGCAGACTTTGCTTGTCACCGGCGGCAGGGGCTTTCTATAATCCTTGCAACACCGCATTGGAAGCTGTGGTATCGTTAATCCGGCACCCCGGCAGCACAACCTTCATTCAGAACGGTTGCACATTCCGTAAGCGGGTGCGAGAATTTTGATCTCCATATCAGCATTTCCCAGGAGCACTGAATGAAGAAGTTAGTTTTTGCATCGGTGATGGCATTGGCGAGCCTTAGCCTTGTCTACACGCCCGCTCTGCGGGCGCAGGATTCGGGTCAGATCGAAATCAAGGATCCGGCCGAGTTCAATGCCTATCAACAAGCCACCACGCAGAGCGATCCGGCCGCCAAAGCAGCGGCTCTGGAGAGCTTTTTAACCAACTATCCGCAGAGCGTGGTCAAGAAGGGTGTTCTCGGCGATTTAATTGGCACCTACCAGGCCACGGGCGACGCCGACAAGACGCTCGGCGCCATCAATCGCCTGCTGCAGGTCGACCCGAGTAACGAGAGGGCCATCTATCTGGCAGTTTTTATCAAGAGAAGCCAGTGCCTGAAGACGAGTGACGCGCAAGTCTGCGACGACGCGGCGGCGCTTGCGCAAAAAGGCTTGGCCACCGCCAAGAGCGCCGACGTTACCGATGCCGATTGGAAGAAGCTGACCGACATGGCCTATCCGATCTTTCATTCTGCCATTGCGCTGGATTTCCTGGTGTCCAAGAAGGACTCGAAGAGCGCCCAGGCCGAGTACACCAAAGAGTTGATGCTGTTCCCGCTGGCCGCCACGACAAGTGGTACTGCGCTGGTGGATACGCTTCAGCTTGCCGAGGCGTACTCCAAGCCCGATGCCAGGGACATGGTGCAGGCGATCTGGTTCTATGCACGCGCCTGGAACTTTGCTCCGGCGGCCTACAAGGCACAGATCGAACCCAAGCTCGAGTACTGGTACAAGCGCTATCACGGAAATGGCGAGGGTCTGGACGCTGTGAAGACGGCGGCTGCGGCCACACTGTTTAAGCCGGATTCGTTTACGATTGTTCCCGCGCCGACGCCGGACAAGCTTGCCCACGATGCTTTGGTGGGTGGCGATCCGACAAAGTTGAATCTGGAAGACAAGGAATTCATTCTTGCCAACGGAGTCAAGGAAGACTCAGACAAGCTCTGGGCTCTGTTGAAAGATCAGGCGACCCCGGTCCCGGGAATTGTGATCGAAGCCACGGCTTCGGTGATCAAGGTCGCGGTGACTCAGGATGCGAAGGATGCCAAGGTTCCGGACTTCATCGTCAACCTGAAGAAGCCGTTGGACGACAAGGACATTCCTGTGGCAGGATTTGAGTTCAAGTTGCAGCCAGCTTCGGAGCTGGATGCCACCTACGACTCATTCACGCTGATTCCAGCCACGGCCACCAGGTCGGTCAGCACACAGATCGTGCTTCGGGATGGATTTGTCCAAGCGGAGAAGAAAGCGGCTCCGGTGCATCACCCCACGAAGCCGGCCGCCGGTCACCACCCGGCTCATTGAGCAGCGAATAACGGGCTGGGCCGAGGCGGCAGTTGCCGCCTCGGCCCGGTCGCATAATTCAAAGTTTCTGGGATAAGAAGAGGGCGGCCTGAATCAGGCTGCCTTTTTGTTTTCGCGGGGAGTCATCCGCGCTGGTTGGCCTGCTTACTCGCCGAGCATGATGCGCTGAATGCGCAGAGCGTACCCGGTTACCGGATCGCAGTTGATGAGCGCGGCGCACATCTTGGGGTTGCCCTTGGCGGCCTCGAACTTGCCGGGCATGCCGGTGAGGAAGCGGTGCAGGACCAGTTCCTTTTCAACGCCGATGATGCTGTCGTAGGGGCCGCTCATACCGACGTCGGTCTGGTAGGCGGTGCCACCCGGCAAGACGCGCTCGTCGGCGGTGGGAATATGGGTGTGGGTACCCAGAACCGCCGTCACGCGACCGTCCAAATACCAGCCCATGGCGACCTTCTCGCTGGTGGCCTCGGCGTGAAAATCGACCAGAATCACTTTGGCCTTGATGCCGGCCAGAGCAGTGTCAGCTGCGTGAAAGGGGTCGTTGGTCGTGTTCATGAAGACACAGCCCATCAGTTGCATCACCGCGTAGGAGACGCCCTTGCGGGTGATGCCTTCAAAGACGCCGTAGCCGGGAAGGCCGGGCTGGAGGTTTATGGGCCGCAGGACACGGCGGGGGCGCTCCTGGCTCTCCGCGGGCACCGATTTCATGTAGTCGATGAGTTCGCGCTTGTCCCAGACGTGGTTGCCGGTGGTGAGCACATCCGCGCCGAGTTCAAACAGGTCGTCGGCGATCTGCGGCGTCACGCCGAAGCCGCCCGCGGCGTTCTCGGCGTTGATGACAACCAGATCGACATCGTGCGCGGCGATTACGTGGCCGATGTGCTCGCGTACGATCCTGCGGCCTGCGCTTCCGAAGATGTCGCCAACAAAAAGAATGTTCAAAAAACAGCTCCTAGCTTTTAGCTTCTATCCACTTGAATCAGGTCTCTGAGCGCATAATTTCGTGCTTTGGGTTCATGCTATCCCAGGTCCCAAAATCGGGATCTCCACCCCAAGGACGAAGACCTGTCCTTGGGGACCCCGGACCTGGGGTACCCATCATTGGTAAAAGAACACGCGGCCGGAGCACTAGCTTCAACTCGCGGGTTCTTGTGTTTCATGAACCTTGTTTGCTGATCCCTGTTCTCTGTTGCGCATGAGAGGGAAGAGGATTACGTCGCGGATGGATTTGGAGCCGGTGAGCAGCATGACGAGGCGGTCGATGCCCATGCCTTCGCCACCGGTTGGGGGCAGGCCGTAGGCGAGGGCGCGGACGTAGTCCTCGTCCATCTGGTGGGCCTCGTCGTCGCCGCGGGCACGCTCGGCAAGCTGCTGGGCAAAGCGCTTGTGCTGCTCGACGGGATCGTTTAGCTCGCTGAAGGCGTTGCCCAGCTCGAAGCCGCCGGCGAAGAACTCGAAGCGCTCTACGTGCGCAGGGTCGTCGGGCTTGGCCTTCGAGAGCGGCGAAACTTCGACCGGGTAGTCGTAGATGATGGTCGGCTGGATCAGAAACGGCTCGGCGACTGCCTCGAACAAGTTGTAAACGGACTTGCCGACGGGTGCGCCCTTCATGGAGTCGTAATAAACGGCAGTGACTGCGCCGTGGATGGTCTTCAGCTCCGCGATGCGCTCGGGGGCGAGGCGCGTGGTTTCGCCAGCGGCCTTCTCGAGAGAGCTCATGGCGGCGTGGAGGCGCGCTTGCAGCACCTGGGCAGACTCAAAGGCCGTCATCGCGGGCTTGACGCCTGCCTCCTCGGGCCAGAATTCGCGGATCGCCTCGCGCATGCTGAGGCGGCGCCATTTGGCGAGGTCGATGGTGTTTCCGTTGAACTCGGTGACGGTGGTGCCGTTGACCTCGCGGGCCACGAACTCGATCAGCTCTTCGGTGATCTGCATCAGGTCGTGGTAGTTGGCGTAGGCCTGATAGAACTCGAGCATGGTGAATTCGGGGTTGTGCTGGGTGCTGACGCCCTCGTTGCGGAAGTTGCGGTTGACCTCGTAGACGCGATCGAGTCCGCCGACGACCAAGCGCTTGAGGTAGAGCTCCGGGGCGATGCGCAGGAATAGGTCCTGATCGAGCGCGTTGTGGTGCGTCTTGAAGGGCCGCGCCGCCGCGCCGCCGGCGATCTGCTGCATCATGGGCGTTTCGACTTCAAGGTATCCGCGCTCGTCAAAGAACCG
This sequence comes from uncultured Occallatibacter sp., assembly GCA_964419175.1. GTDB lineage: Bacteria > Acidobacteriota > Terriglobia > Terriglobales > Acidobacteriaceae > Telmatobacter. Next base: position 36,513 of record CAYQOQ010000021.1, read on the forward strand.
GCGCAGCGCCTTGAGAGTTTTGGCGCGCTTGACGAAGACTTCGCGGCTTTCGAGGTTGGCGAACAGGTCGACATAGCGCTGGCGGTAGCGCAGCTCGACGTCGGCCAGGCCGTGGAATTTTTCAGGCAGGGCGAGCATGGCCTTGGAGAGGAAAGTGAGGCGCTCAACGTGGACCGTGAGCTCGCCGGTGCGGGTGCGGAAGAGGTAGCCGGAGACGCCGATGTGGTCTCCCAGATCGAGGAGCTTATAGAGGGCGAAGGCCTGCTCGCCGACGGCGTCGAGGCGCACATAAATCTGCAGCCGCTCGCCCTCCTGCTGGAGGGTGGCGAAGCCGGCCTTGCCTTGGGCGCGGATGGCCATGATGCGGCCGGCAATGGCTACGGTTACCCGCGTGGCTTCCAACTCCTCGGCTTGCGACGATCCCCACTTTGCCCGCACGGCGGGAATGGTGTGCGAGAAGGGAAACTGGTTTGGGTATGCGGCTTGGCCAAGCTTTTCAATCTCGGTGAGCTTGGTCTTGCGCAAATCGAAAAGATTACGTTCAAACTCTGAATCGAACACGGTGAGTCCTTCCATTAAAGTGCCGTAACAGGCTGCGAAAAAAGGCCTGATTTGGAGCGAAGAGCCCGAAGGGCGTACCTCAGGGGCTAAAGCCCTTTTTGATTTTATTGGCTTAACGTCAGGGCTAAAGCCCTGACCTACCAGTCCCGCCCAACCGCCCGAATTATTCTTACCGCAGCTTATTAAGCCCAAAAGGGAAGTATACCCGCACCGCGCTTCGGGCTGTATGCTAAACAGGAGCCGCCATGCCCTTCAACCGCTTCAATCCGCCGACCAAGCAGCGCGCCGGACTGTCGGGCGGGATCAGCGGACTGATTGAGGCGGAAAAGCTGATGCAGGTGGCGTTTGTGCTGCCGGCTTCGGTGTGTATCGGGTGGCTGGCCGGGTGGTGGCTGGGGAATGCGGTGCACCAGAAATGGATTGAGATCGCCGGGGTGGTGTTCGGGTGCGTGTCGGGGCTGGTTTACGTGATCCAGATGGCAGTGGCGGCGGAGAAGAAGACCACAATGGGAGACGAGGACCAGAAGGGGACTCCGGACAGCAGACCATGAGCCAGGAAAGCCATCCCATTGTCGACCTGACGAACGCAGACCTTGATGCAATGCTCAAGCGAGCGTTGCGCATAACGCTCATTCTTGGGACTGTAGCGTCCGCGGCGGTGCTGATCGGGGGCGGGTGGCGCAGTGGGGCCATGCTGCTGGTCGGGACGCTTATTTCGGCCGCCAGCATCCTTGAATGGCAGCGGCTGGTGCGCGTGATCAACGCCAGAATGGACCAGCAGAAGACTCCGGCGAGTGCTGGAGTCGTGGTTCTTTTCTTTGTGCTGAGGCTCACCGTATTTGCGGGGGTCATTTATGTTAGCCTGAAATGTTTCCACGGCTCGGTGACAGCGCTTCTGTGCGGCCTTTGTTTGGCGGTTCTGGCCATTGGCTGGGAGGCGATCCGGTTGCTGCGGGACTAGCTGGAACGAATCGAAACAGGGACAGCAGAATTGAAACGGGCCCCAAGGCGAAGACTGTGCATAGCGCTCTGCGGGCGGAAAGACTCAAGTTTTCATGTCTGAATCGTTTGTATTGACACGTTTGCTGGTGAAACTCTTTGGCGGCTTGCTGGCTACCGGTTTTCATGCGGTAGGTCTTCCGGCCGAACAGGCGACGGAGAAGGCATCGTCCGTACTGGGCGCCTTTTCGTTGGAGTTGCTGATTGTGGCCGGGCTGATCGCGTTTTTCGCGATCGTGCGGGCTACGCTGTCGGTCGAGAAGCCGGGGGCGGCGCAGCATATCGCCGAGATGATTCACGAGGCGATCGGCGATCAGGCAGAACAGGTGATCGGGCACGGATACCAGCGCTTTCAGGCGTACGTGACCTGCATTTTTCTGTTCGTGCTGATCAACAACCTGGTCGGGCTGATTCCAGGAGTCGCGGCGCCCACTACGTCGATCATGGTGACGCTGGGACTGGCCCTGCCGACGTTTCTTTATTACAACTTCTACGGCATCAAAGAGCAGGGCGTGGTCGGGTACCTGAAGCACATCGCCGGGCCGGTCTGGTGGATGGCGTGGCTGATCTTCCCGATTGAGACCGTCTCGCACCTTGCGCGCGTGATGTCGCTCAGCGTCCGTCTTTACGCCAACATGTTTGCCGGCGATCTGGTGACGCTGGTGTTCTTCTCGCTTTGCCCGGTGGGCATTCCAGTGATCTTTCTGGGATTGCACCTGGCGGTATCGCTGATTCAAGCTTTCGTTTTCATGCTGCTGACGATGATTTACCTGTCGCTGGCGGTTTCGCACGAGCACTAGAAAGGCTCGTCTGAAAAAAGATCCGCCGGAGAGCGCTTCCGCTCCGGGTTAACGGTCGGCTGCAAGCGTGAGGGGGCCAGCACGGTGAGCCTCAACCACCCACTGGCAGCCAATCCAAAGGAAGCTGGAGAACTATGAAGAAACTTCAGTATTTGTTTATGGCTCTGGCGGCGCTTTGCTTTGCCGTTCCGGTGTTTGCGGATGGCGGTTCGACCGCTATCAGTCTGGTGCCGATCGGCGCTGGTTTGGGCATGGGCCTTGCTGCCGGCCTTTGCGGTTTGGGACAGGGCAAGGCCGTCGGCTCTGCCGTCGAAGCTCTGGCTCGCAACCCCGGCGCGCGCGCTGGCATCTTCACCTTCCTGGTTCTCGGTCTGGCGCTGATCGAGTCCCTTACACTGTTCACGCTGGTCATCGTTTTCGCCAAGATGTAATTGGATTTTGCTTCAAGAAAACGGCCTCATCCGCGTGGATGAGGCCGTTTTTTTGTGTTTTTTCGCGTTTATTTACGAAAATTCGTCGTGGTCTGGAGGGCTTGTTTTGCGTGCAAGCCTTTTTGTTTGTGTTGATTAAGGGATTAAATCGGGGTGAAGGCTTGTAACTAAATGGTAATGGAGGTTCGGCGTATAAGTGGTTTATTTTCTGCTAGTTATTTTGAATCTCACAGTTTCACAGGATATAGGGGGGAGGGGGTAGGGCGGGAAACAAGGGGTAGGGAGTGGGGAATAGGAGGCTGCGCGGGCGGGGCTGGAAGGACTTGTCCATGTGTTTATCATGCGCTTTTTGGGGATAATTCTCGGCAACAGGCAGGGAATGGAAGAGCGGTCTGATTGAGTGTTTTGCTATCCCACCCTTTCGCAAAAAGCGCGAAAGGATGGGGCACCCTCAGTGTTGTGACAACTTAAGGGTGGGCCACCCGCCAGGGTTGCATTCAGGGCTTGAAGGCCGCTGTTCGCTCCGTGTGGCGGGCTGGGATAGCTGGCTATAAAAGCAAAAGCAGGTCCTTCGGCTCCGCTGAAAAGCGCTTCGCTCAGGATGACAATCTCATTATTTATCAGGTATTTACATGAGGCTGTCGTCGATACATCCTAGAAAATCACGTCGGTTGAGGTCTTGCTATCCCAGGTCCCAAAAGCGGGATCTCCACCCCAAGGACGAAGACCTGTCCTTGGGGACCCCGGACTGGGACACCCGCAGTTGTTACGACAGCGAGAGGTCAAAAAGCTACTTGATTGCGCGGCTGGGCTATCGGCCGGCTGGGTTGGCGGGGGAGGGGCGGAGCATCTGGATGGCTTGGCGGTAGTCCATTCCGGGGGGGATGGGGGTGTAGGCGGTCATTTGCTGGACGGAGTCGAAGACTTTTGTCTTGAAGAGGATGCGGAGGCTCATCTGCATCTGGACGTGGACGATGCGCCATTGACGGGCGCCTACGTCGGCTTGCTCGATGACGAGCCAACCGCCCTTGTTGAGGCGGCCGAGGATGCCCCAGGCATAGTCCGTATCCTGCTGCAAGTGGCCTTCAAGGTGGACGACGCGCTCCTGTGCGGGATCGATCCAGATTTCGCCGCTCAGGGCCGTGAGCGCCTGGGTTTCGTAGTCGGGCGGGGTGAAATGCGGATTCGGCTTGAAGGTGAACTTCTCGATTGTGATAGGAGGCCTGCAGGCGGGGGCAGGGGCGGGGCCTGCGTATTGGTAAAGGAAGGCGTTGGGCAACATGCGCAGCAGTTTGAGGACGATGCTCAGATCGCCGTTCTCGCTTTGCTTGCGGTGGCTCTGGAGGCTGGGATTGGCGGCCAGGGCATCGAGGCGTGCCTGCTCTTTTTGCTCGTCTTCGGGGCTGAGCGGCCTGTCGTTGATGGAGAGCAGGCGGGCTACGCCGCCATCGCGGGTTTCGACGATCTCTTTGGTCGAGGTAAGGCGGGGGCTGGATTTGCGCAGCAGATAGCGCATGGGGTGGTTGGGGTCCTGGGCGGTGCGCAGTTCGGTTGCAAGCGCGCGACCGACCAAGGCCTGGGCCTGGGAGGACGAGAGCGGGTCCGGTTTGCCGGCGGCAGGCAGGGCGAGGGAGAGAACGGCCCATGGCAGCAGGCAGACGAGCTGGAGGAGACTGCGCACTGAGCTTAGTTTAAAGGGTGGATCTATCCCAGGTCCCAAAATCGGAACTTGGGGCACCCTGTGCGGCGAGTCAGGAATTGGTGGAAGAACAAGAGCAGATTCTTCGCTCACCCCCCCGAACTGAAGAGCGTTCGGGGCCCCGTTCACTCAGAATGACAGCCCATGTTTTGTTAGTAATTTTGGACTCAGGACACCAGGTTCATGTTTTGGAAGGCACAAACAAGCAACTTGAGGAATGACGTGATTGAAGCGAAGCGGCCCTGTTGCGTATAGTTCGGGCAGGGCCTTGTGTGGGCCGACGGAAGGATTGAGACCATGGCAGTGGAGAATGCGGCTGCGCGCATCGGCAAGAGCATTGTGATTTGCGGAGAAGTAAAAGGTGGGGAAGACCTGATCGTGGATGGGCGCGTGGAGGGCACGGTGACACTTTTGGAAAACCGGCTGACCATTGGCCCCAATGCGAACGTGCAAGCGGATCTTTCCGCCAAGGACGTGCTGATAATGGGCCGTGTGAAGGGCAATGTTGTGGCCAGCGGGCGCGTGGAACTGCGCGCCGGATGCGCGGTGGAAGGCGACATTCGCGCGCTGCGGCTGGCAGTGGAGGACAATGCCGTATTCCGCGGCAAGGTGGATTTGACGCAGGCCGCGGCAAGGGGAACAGAGGCCGGGGCGGCTCCGTCCACCGGCGGGGTGCTCTGACGAGAACGCTTCGGAACGGCCGTCCGGATAACGATCTGCCTGGCGGCAGGGAGATTTGCGATTGCTGAGCCGATGGTTCGAAAAGAAGCAGGATGAAGTCCCCAAGGAGCCAGCCCAAGGGCTTGTCGGGGAGAGAATTCCGCGTCACTCGGGCGCGTGGGCGTTTTTGCGCAAGCGACTGCAGTCGGAGCCCGGCCTGCGCGTAATCGATAATGGGTACACCTCGCCGGCCAACATCAACTACCTGACCGGGCTGGGGCACAGCATCTTTTTGACGGATTTGGACCACGACGCCTGCACGGAAAACTGGCAGACGGGGACGGACGAAGATGGCAATCCGGTGTGGGATGTTGAGGGTTTTCTGGAGCGCACGCTGAAGTTTTCCGGGCGGACGTTCGATGCGGTGCTGCTGTGGACGGCGCTGGATTATCTGCCCGAGCCGTTTGTGGCGCCGGTGGTGGCGCGCCTGTTTGAGGGCATGAATCCCGGCGGGCAGGTGCTGGCGTTCTTCCACACGCGCATGCAGGGCGAGGAGACGGTGCGGTGCCGCTATCACCTGACGCCCGGCGACGATGTGGACGTGCAATTGACGCAGCCGTTTCCGATTCAGCGGGTCTTTACCAATCGGAGCATTGAGCGGCTGTTTGCGGGGTGGTCGGGGCATAAACAGTTTCTGGCCAAGGACAGCGTGTCGGAGGTTTTGATTACGCGGTAGGGGTGGCGGGATTTCGGCGCCACCGACGGAGGCCTGCCTTTGAGGACTCGGACCCTGTGGCGCGCGTAGTTCATGCGCCTTATCATCCCAGGTCCCAAAATCGGGACATGGGGCACCCGCAATGTCATGCGCACACGGCAGTTTACCTGTAATTCATGCGACCTCACCCGCAGTTTCTGTCCAGGAGGAGTTATGAGTACATCGAAGAAGACGCGCATTACCTGGCTTGGGCACGCAACAGTGCTGGTTGAGACGGCCGGGGGCACAAACATACTGATCGATCCGTTCATTGCGCAGAATCCGAAGTATCCGAAGGGATTCGAACTGCCTTCGGAGATCCATTACATTTTGCTGACGCACGGGCATGGGGACCACATTTCGGACGCTGTGCCGGTGGCGAAGAAGCACGGCTCGACCGTGGTGGCGGTGTATGAATTGGCTTCGTATGTCGGCGCCAAGGGAGCCGCAAACACCATCGGGATGAACCTGGGCGGGACTGTGCAACTGGGCGATGTGGCGGCGACGATGGTGGAGGCCAAACACTCGGCGGCGGCGCAGGACGAGCATGGGATGCACGAGGTGGGGGTGGCGGCAGGATTTGTGCTGACGGTTGCCGACGGGCCGGTTCTTTATCACTCCGGGGATACGGCGGTGTTCGGGGATATGCAACTGATCCGGGAGCTGTATGGGCCGAAGGTGGTGATGCTGCCGATTGGCGGGCACTACACGATGGGCCCGAAAGAGGCCGCGATGGCGGTGCGGTTCCTGGCGCCGGAGGTGGTGTTGCCGCTGCACTTCGGGACGTTTCCGCCGTTGACGGGCACGCCGCAGGATTTGGCCGCGCTGGTGGGCGATGGGGTGAAGATTGTGAGTTGGGCGCCGGGGGATGTGTACGAGGCGTGAGGGGGATTCAATTGGGAGTTGGTTGCATCCCACCCTGGCGTGGTGTCTCTAAAGTTCTTTGTAAGACACCCGAAAGAACAAAAGCAGATTCTTCGTTCACCACCCCCGAACTGAAAAACGTTCGGGGCCCCGTTCACTCAGAATGACAGTTTCTGTTTTGTTATGAACTTTAGAGACAAGACACTAGAGCAGAACCAGAGTCCCTGTGTCCTGTTGAGTGAATGCGAGGTCGCCGCTTCCTGATGGTCGCGTCGACTTGGATGCACTGCTTTCGGGATACACCAACTCTGGTTCTGCTATAGCGACAAAAACAAAGACGTCGCGAGGGTGGGCACCGGGAGTTTTTTTAGACAAGAAGTTTAGAGACAAGGACACTACGCTATTGGTCGCGGGTTTGGCGGATGGCGCGGGGGGGGGGGTGGATCTCGCCGTCGTCCGGAGGAGCCGTATAGGTGAGGCGGGGCGCGCCAGGAGCAGCAGCGGCGCGTATATTGCGAAGGTCGCGGAGGATGTCCATTTTTTCGCGGGCGTACTGACCGGCAAGGCGAGTGAGCGCGTAGGTGATGATGTCGCTGTGATGCAGGTCGGCGACGGAGGGATCACGGCGCATGTTGAGCCAGAGCCTGTGCACCAACTGCACATCGTCGGGGCTGAGGGCGGGGGCGTGGGGGCCGATGTAGAAGATCTTTGTATCGCCATCGGGACTGATGACGTAGAAGTTGAACTGGCGCTTGGGCTCGGGCAGAGCTTCCCAGGCCTGGCCCATGT